>JAPKZL010000015.1 GCA_026393795.1 Candidatus Aminicenantes bacterium
CCATCGCGCGTGACCATCAGGCCGGCATACAGGACGCCCTTGTATTTCTTGTTTTCAAATCTTAGGCCGGCGATGGTCGGTTCGATGATGCTTTTCATGATCGTGTTGAAAAGCTCCCGGCTGATCTGCGGCGCCGGCGAAATCGCGCCCATGCCGCCGGTGTTGGGCCCCTTGTCGTTATCCAGCGCTTTTTTGTAGTCCATGGCCGTGGCCAGCGGAATGATACGCTTGCCGTCACTGATCACCATGAACGACATTTCCTGCCCGGTCAGGAACTCCTCGATCACCACCCGTTCGCCCGACTTGCCGAACTTCCCGTCCAGCATGATCTCTTTGATGCCCTCCTCGGCTTCGCTCTTTTTTTGGCAGATGTAGACCCCCTTGCCGGCGGCCAGCCCGTCGGCCTTGATCACCAGGGGAAAGGAAGCGCTGCGGAAATGATCCATGGCATCGGCGGCAGAGGTGATGGTCTTGAAAGCCGGAGTGGGGATGTTGTTCTTGTTCATGAATTCCTTGGCAAACGACTTGGAGGTTTCGATCATGGCCGCTTTCTGGGTGGGGCCGAATATTTTCAGGTGGCGGCTGTTGAACTCGTCGACGATGCCCAACGCCAGCGGATGCTCCGGGCCGACCACGGTCAGGTCGATCTTTTCCGCCTGGGCGAAATCGGCCAGCTCGATGATGCTGGTCGGCTTGATGTCGACGTTCTCGGCCAGGCTGCCGGTGCCAGGGTTGCCGGGAGCGGCGAAAATTTTATCCACCCGCTTGGATTGCGAGATCTTCCACACCAGGGCGTGTTCCCGGCCACCCGAGCCGACGATCAGTACTTTCATCTTGACTCCTTGATCTTTCCCGGACAAATTATAGAAAATAAAAATGCTTTGCGCAAGCAGCACAAACTATCCACCGACTTTGGTAGTCACACTCTGGTTTCAGCAAGTTCTGATAGTGGCTGAAACCATTTAGTGTGACTATACCAACACTGCATGTTTTTGACGATTTACCGATATTGTCAAAAACATAGTGTTGGTATGGATTTAGTTTGTCTGTCCCAGCAGGGGAAGAACAAATTATTCGGACACGCAGGCGGTAGTCACACTGGATCGTCAAACTATGGTTTCAGCAAGTATAAATATGGCTGAAACCATCTAGTTTGACTATAGTGTGGGTATTTATTCGGTGGCGAAATAGACGGGGTTCTCGGCCAGGAAAAGATCGCTGAAGATGTCCTTGACCACCTCGCCCGGTAGGCCCTTGGAAAGCGGAAAGCCGGCATAGTACAGCAGGGTGGGAAACAGGTCAGCCAGGGAGATGGTGTCCTGGAACAGCCCTTTTTTCAGCGCCGCTTTCTCGTACAGCAGGAAAGTGCCCAGCGCGTTCATCGACTTGTAGACGAAAATATCGCGGCGGCCGATATAGTTGACCAGGATGCGCCGCCAAACCGGCAGCGGCTCGGTCTCATATAAGCTCAGCACGATCAGCATCTCGTTGTCGCCCATGGAACCGATGATCTTGCCCAGCACCGCATCGTAATATTCATAATATTTATCGAGGATCCAGCCGTACTCTTCGGGTCCTTCTGGGCCAGCGAGGAGGAGAAGAACTGCACGAAATTGTTGTTCTTCTTGAGGTTGTTCTCGGCATACGTGGGCCAGACCGGGGGATTGATCATGGTAAACGTCTTGAAGCCGTTCGCCTGGTAGAATTCCTTCAGCCGGTCCAACCGTCCGCCGGAAACCCTTTTGTAGAAGCTGGTCACGTTCAGCTTGGCCGAGTTCCTGAAAAAAATGTACTTGGGAAAATTGTCGAACTCGCAAAGGGCGTCGCGGAACTGGAACTTGAAGTCGGAATGCTCGGCGAAATTGGCCGGCGATTCGCCGCTGAGAAGGGTATTGAAGAACGACAGCTCGGGGTTGGGCCGGAAGGTCCTCAGGCGGCCCATGACGCCGTTTTCCTTGATCCAGTTGAAATTCAACAGCTTCGACTCCTGTGAAACGCTGAGCAGGTAATTCAGCGACAAGCCCTCCATGATCACCAGGTTGAGCTGGCGGGGCGGGCTGATGACCGGCGCCGTGTATTTGAAGGCGGACGGAGCGACGGGATGCTTTTGCCTCAGCAAGGTGTAGCCGGCCCAGACGTCTAGGCCAACGAGGAGCATCAGCAGGGCCTGGAGCCATCTTTTGCGCCGCGACTTCAGGAAGATGAAGACGATGCCCAGGATCAGGATCAGGAAATTGAGCAGCAGGATCTTGATGAAGTTGTTCTTGGCGTCAACGGTGAAGAAAACATAGTAATAATCGTAGTTGGCGTAGAAGAGCACCGAGGCGATCATGACCGTGAAGGAAAGGAAGTACACCGGCGTCGGCGGATTGAAAAAACCGATCGGGTACTTGCGCTCGGCGAAAAACTGCACGAAGAAAAAGCTGACCGCGATGAACACCATCCACAGCGGGCCGTAATAGGTAAGCAGGTTCAGGAAAATGGGCAGCAGCATGTCCGGCGCGATCGTCACGCGGGGGTTCAGGAAGGCGATCAGCAACAGGGTGAAAAAGGTGAACAGGCAGGCGGTCAGGATGAAATTGATGACGAGCTTCAGCGAACGCAGCAATTTACTTTTCGTAGCCCTGAGACGTGGTGATCAGCATCAGCGTGGTCTGGCCGATCTTGAACTCGGTCTGGTCGGTGATCTCGGTGATCGAGACCTTGTCGTCGCTGATGAAGGTGCCGTTGGTGCTGCCCAGGTCGCGCAGGAAGACCTTTTCGTTGCGCACCTCGATGGCCAGGTGCTTGCGCGACACTTCCTTGTCCGGGATGATCAGGTCGACCTTGCCGCGTCCGATCAGGACGTAGGGCTTGTTCAGATGGTAGATGAAGCCGGCGCGGGCCCCCTTGATCACGGCCAGGGAGATTTTCCGGTCATCGGGCAGTTTCAGGTTTTCATTGATCCACAGCGAGTCTTCCACCTTCTGCTGCAGGATCTTGGCGGTGTCCTTCTTGCTGGAGGAATCGCTCTTGGGTTCCATGACCTCGAATACGGTCTGGCAGCGCGAGCACTTCAGCTTGTTCTTGCCCTTGACCCGTTCGTCTGAGATCTCGTATTTGGCCTTGCACTGCGGACATTCGATAATCATGGATAAATTATAACATCAAAAAAAATCATTAGTCAAATGGCAAAAAGATTTTATCGCCGATTTGCAAGTTCATTTTTTTGGCCATGCCGCCCTTGAGCTCCAGGACATAGCGCGCCGGATACTTCGAGTCGTAGCCCGGGCAGGGATCGGAGATGCAGGGAGGGACAGCCAGGTGCATGTCGACGATCTGCTGCCCCCCGTTCAAATAAATGATATCCAAGCTGATCCGCGTGTTTTTCATCCAGAAACTGCGGAAGTCTTCCCCGGGAAAGACGAACAGCATGCCGTAGTCATCTCTGATGCAGCGGCGGAACATGAGGCCTAGGGCGTGTTTTTCCGGGGTATCGGCGATTTCCACCTGGAACGGCTTGTCCTGGACGTAGATGGTGACGAAGCGGTTGGCTCCGTTAAGTAAGCCGGCCAAAGACATCAGTAAAACGAATATTCTTTTCATATCAGGGGGACGAAGACCACGCCGATCAGCTCGTCGGCCGTTATCTTGCCGGCCCGCTTTTCGTAGCGGACCAGGCGCTGGATATCGCCGCCCACGGGGGCGATGACGATCCCGCCCTCGGCCAATTGTTCGAAAAGGGGCTCGGGGAAGCGGCCGGGTGCAGCGGTCAGGATCATGCGCTCGTAGGGGGCGAACTCGGGCCAGCCCTCCTGGCCGCGCCCGATCTTGAATGAAATGTTCCGGTAATTGAAGCCGTTTGTCAGCAGATCGGCCGCGGCTCGGCTAAGTTCGGGGATGACTTCCAGCGAATAGACCCGGGCCGCGATCTCGGCCAGTACGGCGGTCTGGTAGCCGGAACCGGTGCCGATCTCCAGCACGTTCTCATCGCCACGCAGTTCGAGCGCCTCGGTCATGTAGGCCACGATGTAGGGCTGGGAGATGGTCTGCCCGAAGCCGATGGGGAGGGGGCCGTTGATATAGCTGAGCCTTCGTTCGGCCTCGGGCACGAAACGCTCGCGCGGCACCTTGGCCATGGCGCGCAGGACGGCTTCGGAGCGGATGCCGCGATTGCGGAGCTGCCCGTCCACCATGGCGCGGCGCTGGGCTTCGTAGTCCTCGTCCATGTCAGTAGGATTTGGCGAAAATCACCGTGTGCGCAGCTTTTTTCGCACAGGCGACGCAAGCGGTTCCCGGCGCGGCGGCATCGTCCAGGATGACGCGGATGGTGGCCGCGGTGTCGGCCTTTACCTTGGCCTCGCAGTCAACGCCGCCGCACCAGCCGCAGCGGATGAAGCCGCGGCTGCCGGCCATGGCTTCCTGGAGCTCGCTGTAATTGCGCGCCTCGCGGGTGTTCTCGTCGCGGAAGGCCTTGGCCTTGGCATAGAGGTCGCCCTGGATCTTCTCAAGCAAGCGCTTGAGCTCTTCGGCCAGTCCGTTCCAGGGGACGAAGCTCTTCTTGCGGTCGATGCGGCTGACCAGCACCACCTGTTTTTTTTCGATGTCCTTGGGCCCGATCTCGATGCGCACCGGCACGCCGCGCATCTCCCAGTCGGCGTATTTCCAGCCCGGGGTGAAGGTGTCGCGGTCGTCCAGGTGGATGCGCACCCCGGCGCTCTTCAGC
>JAPKZL010000016.1 GCA_026393795.1 Candidatus Aminicenantes bacterium
TTCTGCGACTTCCCGCAGAAGGAGCAGCACAGCGTCTCTTTTTTCTCCACTCCGGCCGGCCGCAAAGGATTGCGGCCGGATCCCTCCTCACCGATCAATCGCTGATGGCCCTGTATTGCGATCGCGAAGATAATCTGTGGCTCGGCACCTCGGCCGGAGGGCTCAATATCCTGCAGGCGAGTCCCCTGGTGGTTTATACCACGGCCCAGGGAATGAGCGGCAATCGTATCCTGGCGATTCAGCAGGACAGTGCGGGAAATGTTTGGGCTGGTACCAAAGGCCATGGGTTGAATCGCTTTGACGGTTCATCATGGCGGCCTTTTCCCCTTCTGCCCAAGGGCGGGGCGATTTCTGTTTACGCGCTCCTGGAGGACAGCCAGAAGCGTCTGTGGATCGGCACGTCGGGGAGCGGCCTCTTTTTATTGGCCAAAAATAAAACTAAGGTTTTTAAAGAGGAGGACGGCCTTGTGGCCGATTCAATCTTATCCCTGGCGCAGGACCCGGATGGAACGATCTGGATAGGCACTTCGGCAGGACTATTCGTTTTCCGGCGAGGACGGATCGAATCTCTTGCCCATACCGGGCCGCTGGCCAGACCTGTATTTTCACTGGCATTCGACGCTCAAGGGCAGCTCATCGGAGGAGCTCTGGGGCCGAGCCTTTTTACTTTTTTCAGGGGCAAATGGGAGAATTTTGACGCCCGCTGCGGCCTGGAGGGGCGGATGGTTTTCGCCGTCTATCCCCATCCCGATGGAACGCTCTGGGCCGGAACCGAAAACGGCCTGTTCCGTCAAGGCGGCGCCAGGTTCATTCCCTGCCAATTCAGCAATGCTCCTTCCGACATTCAGGTTTTCGGCATGGTGGCTGACAATGATCACCGCTTGTGGCTGAGCACCAATAAAGGCCTGGGCTGCATTGAAGCCGGAGCTTTGGCCATGGCTCCTGTTTCAGGAAAAATAACCCTGCCGGTCTGTTTTTTCGGTGAAGCCGAAGGCATGAAAAGCACGGTTTGCAGCGGCGGTTTCCAGCCAACGGTCTGGAGAGGCGCTGCTGGCCGGCTCTGGTTTTCCACCCAGAACGGCGTGGTAACCATCAGGCCGCAGGAGGCGCTCCGTGAACGCTTCACCCTTGCGGCACTGATCGAGGGGGGCGCGGCCGATGGGCGTATTTTCACCCCAGGGCAAATGCATGAATTGCCCGCCGGGACCCGGCGCCTCGAAATCTTTTTTACCGCCCCCTTTTTCTCCGCTCCCCAGCGGGTGGGTTTTAAATACCGGCTGCAGGGTATCGACACAGAATGGCACCTGACCAATGGCCGCTCCGTGGTCTACAACGACCTGCCACCTGGCCGTTATTTTTTTCGCCTTCTGCCCATGCTCAATGGCAGGCTCGGCAAAGGTGCTTTGTCAACATCCCTGCTCGTCATTCTGCCAAAAGCCAAGCTTTTTTCACATTGGTACGGGGTAGCCGTTTTTCTTTTAGCAGGATTCCTGGGAGTGGGTATCGTTGCCAAGCGCTTGCAGCGTAGCAAATCCGGGAAAGGGGAGGCCAGATATCGCTTATCCAACCTGGATTCAGCCCAGGCGGCAGCCTATAAGAAAAAACTTGAAGAATGCATGCACAGTGAAAAGCCTCACCTCAATCCCGAACTTACCCTGGCCATCTTGGCCGATAAGCTCGCCATTACGGGCAAACACCTCTCGCAAACAATCAACGAGTGTTTTGGGCAGAATTTCAACGATTTCATCAATTCCTATCGCATCCGGGCAGCGATCGCCAGACTGTCTGACGCTAAAACCCGGGACGACAAGCTGCTGAAGATAGCTTTTGAAAGCGGTTTCAACTCCTTGTCGGTCTTTAACGCCGCTTTCAAATAATATACCGGCTTTAGCCCTTCCGAGTTCCGCCTGCGGCTTGAGATACAATAAAAAGGGTATTGATTCATGAT
>JAPKZL010000017.1 GCA_026393795.1 Candidatus Aminicenantes bacterium
AGGCTTTCCGACAGGGTTTACGCGGGGCGCTTGAGCGCTTTGCCTGGAAAACCATGGACCTCGATGACCTTCGCATACAATTCGAAAAAGCCAGCGGCCGCGACCTGAAGTGGTTTTTCGAGCAGTGGTTCATGCGCAAGGGCGCGCCGGAATTTTCCATCGGCTGCTGGTTCGCGGAACGCAGCAAGAACTGGCTGGTGCAGGTCATGATCACCCAGCTGCGGGACGTCTACCGGGTCAAGGCGGAGATCGCCTTCTACAAAAACTCCGCCCGCGAGATCAGGGACGTCGAGATCAATGGCCGGGCGACCACCTTTTCATTCCTCCTGCCCTTCAAGCCCCAGAGCGTCCGTTTCGACCCCGATTACAAAATCCTGCGCTGGAGCGAACAATTCTGATTTAAGGAGACAGCACATGAAAAACTTTGCCGCCGCCGCTCTGGCCGTATTTCTGGCATGGTCATGCGGCGCAACGGTTACGGCCGGGACAAACGCGGCCGACGAAAAGGCCGTGATCGCACAAGTGATCCACGACAATATCGGCTGGGCGCTGACCAAAAACCGGTCGCTGGCCGAGAGCACGATGGCCCACGACCAGCGCCTGTTCATCTTCAACCCCGATTCCGCAAGCACGGTCGGATGGGACGAGCTGGTCAAAAATTTCGACTTCTGGATGGATCCGCGCTTTAAAGCTACCGGGCTCGACATCCGCGATATCCGCATCGATTTATCGCGACAAGGCGATACGGCCTGGTGGTCGTGCATCCTCGATGACCTGTACGAGTGGGAAGGCCGACCCGGCGCTTGGAAAGACACACGCTGGACCGGAGTTTTGGAGAAACGCTCAGGCAAATGGCTCATCGTGCAGATGCATTTTTCCTTCGCTTCCGACAAGGTCGCGGCCGAGGTGAAAGCCAAGTTCGAAGCGGCGGTGAAGCCGCAATGAAGCCTTGAGCAATCCCGATTTGACAATTTTTTTTACTGGCTATACTGTGTTCGGGTCAGACCAGGCGGAGGTAGCCAGATGAATCAACCAGTAATCCCATACCAAGCGATCGATTGGACATCCGTTCCACGCATGGAATACAAGGGGGAGAGCGGGACCTCCTTTTGGCGGACCCTGCAGCTTCCCGGACTGCGGATCCGCATCGTCGAATATTCGCCGGGCTACCTGGCCGACCACTGGTGCCAGAAAGGTCACATCGTACACTGCCTGGAGGGCGAATTCGTCAACGAGCAGCAGGACGGCGCCAAGACCGTCATGCGCCAGGGGATGACCTACGTCGTATCCGATGGGGCCAGCTCGCACCGCTCGCGGACTGAAAACGGGGCGACCCTGCTGATCGTCGACGGCGATTTTTTAAAGCTATAAGCCAAAGGGATAGAAACCCGGTTTTTTAATGAGCCGTCATTGAAAATACGAATTAGGATGAAAACACTACACGTCACCGAGCGAAGCTCCTGGCGGGCCTGGCTGCGGGCCCACGGCGAAAAGGAAAAAGAGATCTGGCTGGTATTTTATAAAAGGCACACCGGCAAGAAGCGGCTGGAGTACGACGACGCCGTCGAGGAGGCGCTCTGCTTCGGCTGGATCGACAGCATTATCAAGCGCCTCGACGAGGTTGGCGGCCTTCCAGGCCGGGTAGCCTACACCCACCAGTACGCAGAGGCCAATGCCGGCCTGACTGATATTGACAATGGAAGCGGGGGGGGCTAGCATGGTTCCATAAAGTGGCTGGTTGCATGGGAGACGCCATGCCACGGGAGGGCAAGATGGTGAAAAAAACGCTTTCCATCTTGGTGCTTTCGGGGTTTCTTTTGTTGACGCTGGGACGTTGCGCGAAATCGGACGAGCTGAGCTCCGCCGAGGTGAACGAGATCTTCAACGTCGTATGCCTGGCGATCAACGACGCCCTGGGCCAGGCCAACGCCAGCGCCATGGCTTCGACGGGGCGCCCGGCCGGCACGCGGCATGGCGCGGACATCATCACCCGCTACATCGATTGGCAGGGAAGCGGGGCGTTCGCGGGCGTCTCGGTCCAGGGGCACATCACGGTGGACACCGAGAGCGGCGTCTTCGACGGCAGCTACACCTACCTGATCAGGCAGTTTGACGCCTCCAACCAGAAACAGACGGTGATCATCCAATACGCGAACGGCCAGTCCGTGTTCAACGGCCAGGCTTCGGAATTCATGCAGTTCAGCCATTGGGAAAACCACGACGAGTTCGTCATCATCATCGACGGCAAGCGCTACGACGGCAGCGAGTATTACACCCTCGACTCCGTTGGGTCGGTGGTGACCCTGGGCGGGACCGTCATCCTCAACGGCAAGGAGTACGCCCTGTCCAATTGAGTTCGGAGGCGCGTCATCAGCGACCGGGAGCGTCAAACATGAAGACGAAGAAAGACCACCGGCGGGAGAGCCGGAAGCGGCAGGCCGAGACCATCATCCGCAACTTCAAGAAGCGGGGCATCGAGGGTATCTATTGCGCTACCGGCGCCGAAGCGGTGAAGGCCGTCTGCGCCATGGTCCCGGCCGGTTCGCTGGTCGGGCTGGGTGGATCGGAAACCATCATCGAAACGGGGCTGATCGACGCCCTGCGCCGGATGGAGATACGCCTGCTCGACCGCTACCGGGAAGGAGTCAGCAAGGATGAAGTCAACGACATGCGCCGCCAGGGCCTGCTGGCCGATGTCTTCATCTGCAGCAGCAACGCCATCACCGCCGACGGCAGGCTGGTCAACGTGGATGGCACCGGCAACCGCGTGGCGGCGATGATCTTCGGCCCGAAAAAAGTGATCATCATCGCCGGGATGAACAAGGTCGCCGCGAACCTGGAAGGGGCCATTGCCCGCGTCAAGGGCATCGCCGCTCCGGCCAACAGCCTGCGCGTCGGCGTTGAAACGCCCTGCGCGCACACCGGCTTCTGCCAGGACCCGCATTGCCATCCGCCGCACCGCATCTGCTGCCAGCTGGTGGTCACCGAAGCCAACATGACCCCCGGCCGCATCATCGTGGTCCTGGTCAACGAGGAGCTGGGGTACTGATGGAACCGCCATGAACAAGACGACGGCTGTAAACATACGCGTCATGACGCCGGCCGACATCGACTTCGCCACTGGCCTCACCCACGCCGCCGGCTGGGCCAGCGAAAGCTTGGATGTTTTCACAGGATTTCTGGAACACGACGCGCCGGGCTGTTTCATCGCCGAAGCGGGCGGGGAAAAAGCCGGCGTCTGCATCGCCACGAAATACGTGAAAAACGGCTTCATCGGCGAGCTGGTCGTCAGCCAGCACATGCGCCTGCTGGCGATCGGCCAGATGCTATTCAAGAAAGCGCTCGACCACCTGCTCGCCGCCGGTCTTGAGAACATCTACCTCGATGGCGATCTCAATGCCGTGTCCTACTACGAAAGCATGGGGTTCAGAAAGGTCTGCCGGTCGCTGCGCTTCCGCGGCAGGATCAAGGGGAAGAAGCATGCCCATTTGCGTCATGCCAATCCCGGCGATCTTGAGCAGCTATGCGACCTCGACCGCGAGCTGTTCGGCGACGATCGCGGCTTTTTCCTGCGCCGGCGGGTGGAGAATTACCCCGGCCTCTGCCTGGTCTGCGAGCAGGAAGGCCGTTTGCGCGGCTGGATCATGGCCCGCCCCGGCGACGGCCTGCTGGCCATCGGCCCCTGGGCGGCGCTGGCCGGGAACGAGGAAGCCGCCTCGCTCTTGGAACAGCTGGCCAGCGAAAACAGCATGGCGGCCTTTCGCATCGGCGTCCTCGAAAAAAATACGGAGGCGGTGCGCCTGCTCCGCTCCTGGCCCGGCTTGCAGGAAACCATCCATTCCTGGTTCATGGTCCGGGGCAAATCCGACCGCCTGGGCAACCACCCGGCCTTGTACGCCGTCGGTTCGGGCGCCAAGGGCTGAAGAGAATACAGGGCCCGATATCTCCGCAGCGGCCGGGTTTCTTGATAGCCGGACAAACGGATATAGGCTAAATACACAGTCAGCACATACGTTTTATCCAACCAAAACAAAATCAAGAAGGACCCTCCATGGCAGAATTTTCAAATCAAACCCATTGCTTTTTTTGCCGGCGCGAATTGAACGACGGCCAGGGCCGCTACCGCTTTTTCCAGGGCGACGATCAGGTGGATTGCTGCCCGTCCTGCTTCGACCAGACCCGCCGCCTGTATCGGCGCCTGCCCGATGAGCCAGAAAAGGAAGGAACATCCCGCCAAGAGGAAAAAGAGTCCTAAGACAGGCGCGGCGTGAGCGCATGCGGCGGAGCCGGCCGGGCATTGGCGGCAGGCACATGGATTCCCGGTTGCGCGCCAGCCGGACCTGGGGTACAATGGCGGGCATGTGGAAACCATGCCGTTGAACCGGGAAATTCTCAACACCATGCTGGCCATCCTGCTGCCGATCGCCCTCGGCTACCTGCTGAAGCTGGGCCGGATCTTCAAGGAGAGCGAGATCGCCGCCCTGCGCAAGTTCGTCATGCGCGTGGCCCTGCCCTTCCTGATCTTCCAGAACCTGTACCGCGCCGATGTCGCCAGCCTGCAGCAGGCGCTGCCCATCGTGGCGGCGTTCATGCTGATCACCATCCTGTATACCCTGGCCGCCGGGCTGGTTGCGCCCTGGATGGGAAGCGACGAAAAACAGCGGCTGACTTTCGCCTTCGCGGTATTCGCCGGAAACTACGCTTTCC
This sequence comes from Candidatus Aminicenantes bacterium, assembly GCA_026393795.1. Classification (NCBI taxonomy): domain Bacteria; phylum Candidatus Aminicenantota; species Candidatus Aminicenantota bacterium. Next base: position 4,708 of record JAPKZL010000017.1, read on the forward strand.
TCGGCTGGGGGGTGATCGTTTCGTTTTTCGGCGAGCAGGCCCTGACCCGGGCCGTGTTCTTCTCGATGTTCTTCTGGCCGGTGTTCCTGACCTGCGGATTTTTCCTGCGCCGCCGTTTCGAATCTCCGCCACCGGGCGTGGAAAGGCCGGCATTCCTGAAAATCCTGGCCCGCCATGCCGGCGTGCCGATCGCCACGGCCGCAACGGCGCTGGCGCTGAACATCGGCCGGGTGCGTTTGCCCGGGACCGTCGCCAGCTTCGTTTCCCAGTTCGCCGTTCTGGCCATTCCCATGATCCTCTTCGCCATCGGCCAGAACCTGAACCTGCTCATGCCGGCCGCCCGGCTGCGCCTGATACTGGCCGCCTCGATCTTCCGGCTGCTCGGCGGCTTCGCCCTGGGCATGGCGGTCGTGGCCGTATTGCGCCTGGTCTTCACCCTGGACAACCTCAGCCGTCAAGTCATCCTGCTGCAGGCGGTCATGCCCACGGCCACCATGGCCACTTTTTTCGGCGAATATGTCAGCATCGATGAAGAGCTGCTCTCAGGCGTCATCGCCGTCTCGACCATCCTCTCCTTTTTCAGCCTGCCGCTCTGGGTGATGGTCATCCGCGTCCTGGTCGGGCAATAAAAAATAACGGCGCAACCGTTTGCTTTGGCTCCGGCAGGACCAAATCCCGCAGGTACGCGTCAAGATATAAAAAAAACTCTAAAAATTATTCCCCGGGATCGTCCTTTTTTTCGGAACCATCGTCTTTGGTCCTGCCCCTGGAGACACTCTCGTCGCCATTGCTGCCAGGGGATACCGCTGGCGCGGAATTTTCAGGAACGTATACTCGCGCCGGCAAAACCATTCGCTCCACGCCGGCCTGGTGCAGCACGGATTGCCGGTCGGAAGAAATATTCAATTCGGGGCAAATAACAGCGTTCCGGGGACTTGAATAGCGAATGCTGTATCCACGCGCTTCGGCCCAGTGCCTGTCCGGGTTCCAATCCAGCATCGCTCCGCTGCCGCCGGCGTGCCTGTTCTCTTTTCTGGCTCCCAGTTCAGCAACAGGACGGGCTTTGCCAGCGGCATCCGGAATCGCGTTGGGCAGTTTCGCTCCCCGGTCAGGCGGCAATTTGTCCGTTCCGATGACGGACAAGGCATGATCCAGGCCCAAACTCTTGTCCGCATCGGCAGCCGGCCCCTTGTTGACATGCTTAATGATTTTCGCAAGCTTGCCCGGCAGGATATCCAGGTTCGGCTCCAGCTCCGTCCTGGTGATCCACGATTGCTTGATCTGTTCCCATACCTCCTGGTAGTACCGTCGCAGATAATCGTGCCGCCAGCCCAGAAGGCCTTTTTGACGAAAGAAAGTATCGCTGTAAGCCATTAAAAAATAGTAATCCATGGTCGGAAAAGTGCAAATACCGAAAAACTCAACAACGCCCGAATGGAACCATTCGCCGGGCAGCCATGTCCAGCCGCGGTTCAGCCATACCCAGGTGCCCATGTGGGCCGGCACCCAGCCCCAGGGTTCCTGGGGGACCAAAAACAGCTGGCCGTTGATGCGGACATACTCGGCATTGAAAAAGGGGCGCGCCGAATTGGCGAATCGCTCTTCGGCGGGTCTCCAGACATATCCGAAGAGCTCGTCATATACCCATTCGCCGACCAGCGAGGACCACTTCTCCGCCCAATCCCGCAAGGCGCTGTTCCCGAACTTCAATTTTGGCGGCACATGGCTTATCCCGAAATGAAGTTCCTTGAAATGACGGTCGACGTATTCGTTCCAGGCCACGAATTCCAGGTTTCTTTTTTCGCTGCTCGCGGCCAGGATATTGTCGGCAGCGATGACGTATGCCTGCCCCGACTTGACCTTGACCTTTTTGGGCGTCTTGCCGTCAGCCCCGTACAGGGCCTCGAATTTCCCCGCATCGGAAAAAAGGGCGGTACTGAGGTCGGCATTGAAACGGATGGTGGCCGCTGTCCTGCTTGCCAGCTTGACAGCCGCGTTCGGAGTGATGATCTGGAATATTTCCTGGTTGTACGTCTGGGGCAAGGTGTACAGCTGCCCCTGCAGCAGATGCAAGGTGGTGACTTTCCAGCGCGAAGTCAATGTCGGCGCCTGAACAGTAGTGATGCGCAGGCTGGTATTTTTATCCAGCCTGACTACCGTGCCGTTGTCAAACTGCAGCTCGCAGCGGCCGTTATTGCCGGTAACGATCGTATCGCCCGGCGCCAGGGGCACATTCACCACGGCTCTATCCTCGGTCTGATCGGAGCGGGTGATCGTCGCCTGATCCTCGACAAAAGATACATGGCCATAGATAGACACGCTTTCCGACGCCACGACCGGCAACGTAAGTGCCAGCAAAGCCACCCATGTAATAAATAGCAGAGAAATACGTCTTGCTTTCATGATTTTCTCCTTATTATACCTCAGTTCCAGCATTTACACTCCTGTTCCAAAACAAAACAAGCAAATTCAATGCCAGGATTCTTAGGGTTAAATGTACCGGAATCAGGACACATTGCCTTCAGCGATAGCAAAAACAGGACATGGCAAGTTGAAAATTGATAAAAAATAGCGGCCAATAACCTGATCTTTTCGCGAAAAAAGGAAAAAAAGCGCATTTATGGTAAAATAGTGCCAGAGCCCGGTCAAATGTGACCGCCAACTGGACTTGCAGCGAGGAGGAGAGAATGAAGATCAGCGCCAGGAATGTTTTCAAGGGAAAAGTGGCCGAAGTCAAACCAGGGAATGTCAACACCGAAGTGATCATCGACATTCCCGGCGGCATGCAGGTCGTTGCCATGATCTCCAAGGATGCGGCGGCCCTTCTCGGGCTCAAGAAAGGCAAAACCGCCTATGCCGTGATCAAAGCCTCCTCGGTCATGGTGGCGGTGGACTAGAAGGCCGCTGGTCTACGGTGTAGGGCAGACGGTAGACGGTAAGAGAAAGCACGAAATCTCTGTATTTGCAATTATTCGTATCAGTGCGGTTCACCGTATGCCGGAACCGTGTACCGTCTACCAAGCCGTTGACATAAAAAATATTTTAGATTACAATTCCCGCCTGACTCCGAGCCGAACGGGCTAAAGCGCAGCGAAAAGCCAAGCCCGCCGGCCGATAGAGCCTTATAACAAATTTTAAAATTTGTTAGCTTTTTAGAACAAATTTTGAATTTGCTATCCAAGGCTCTTATCCAGCTCTGCTGGGCCAGGGTATGACTGGAAACGGTCATGCCTTCCAACCTTGAAAAGGAGGTTTGATGAACAAATATTTTTTCCCCTGCCCAGACTTTGAGAGCAATAATTCCCTGAAAAAACTATGCCTGCAAGTCTTGTGTGTGCTGGCTATGTTCATGGTTTGCTTCAGCCAGGAGAACAACGACTTCTACGACAACACGCCCGAAAAAGCCCTGGCCGGCGCCCTGAAGATCGAGGTCGCCGGCGAGGTGGCCAACCCCGGCTTCGTCGACCTCGGCGGCTTGCCTCGGCGCTCGCTCATCGTCCGCGAAGCGCGGCTGGAAAAAGGGGCGATCGCTTTCATCGGCTCCTACCGCTACGACGGCTACTCCCTTTTCGATATCCTGAAGGAAAAAGTGGTTGCCAAGAAGAACCAGGCCGAGTTCCGCTCGATCATCGACCTGCTGGTGGCGGTGGAAAACGCGAAGGGAGAAAAAGTCATCCTGAGCTGGGGAGAGATCTACTACCCGTCGGCGCTGCACCGCGTCATCATCGCCGACCGCGTCGCGCCGATCATCCCCAGCGAAACGAAGGAGAACTGGCCCCTCCCGGAGGCCGCGAAACTGGTGTGCGGCGACGACCTGGTCAGCGAGCGCAACCTCGGCGCGCCGACCCGCATCACCGTGTTCTCGGCACCGCTGAGCCTGCCGGGAAAAAAGGGTCAGAAGCCGCTCTATGCCGCGAATTTCCAGGTGACTCCCGCCGGCGGCCAGACCGTTGCCTTCGACCCGGCCTGGTTTGGTCAGCTCCGGGTCTACCCCGCTGTATTCTATGGCCGGGGCAAGGGTTTCCACGGCATCGAGCAATTCATTGGCTGTCCGCTCAAGGACGCATTGAAGAACTTTTTCACCTTTGACAGCGCGACGCTGCAGCGGGGCTACATGGTCGTGGGTTCCGTCGACGGCTACCGCGTGGCCCTGACCTGCAGCGAGCTCTTCAACCGCAACGACCAGGCCGAGTTCCTATTGATCGACCGCGGCCAGGGCCAGGATGGCGGCCGCTATGCGCTCTTCCCGGCCCCTGATTTTTTCTCCGACCGCGCCGTCAAGGCGGTCGGCGCCATCCACTTTCTCACCTACTGAGCCCTCCCCAAAAAGAAACCCGCCGCTGCCTAGCAGGGCGGGTTTTCAATTCAATAAATGGGAGTAGAAATTTCCTGGGGTAGCTTATTTGTTTTCCGGTTTTTTGTTGGCCGGAGGGGGCGGCAGGATCCTGCTGCCGATCTTTTTCTTGAACTCTTCCCGCGCCTGGCGGCTGTCAAGATAGAACTGGAGCTGGACGAACTCCTCTTCCAACGCTGCCGCCATCTTGGCGATGCCGTCCTTTTCGCCCCAGGTCCAACGGACATAGGTCACATCCCAGACGAAATCGGTGAGGGCTTTGACGAAAGGATTCTCGAACAATTCGTTTTTGACGACCGGCGTGACGATCATCTTGAAGACGGTCAGCATGCGCCGGTAGCGGTTGAAGAAGATGTTGTCGATCAGGTTGGCCTCGCGGGTCATTTTGGCATCGATGGCAAGCTGATCCAGACGCTCGTTGACAACCGCGAAGCCGCCGCCCTTGGACGTCCCCGACGTGGTCAGATTGTCAAACAGGGTCAGCAGCGAATTGAGCAGCGCGTAGCCGTCCTTGACAGTCGCCGTTGCCGGGGCCGGGTCGGCTCCCGGGGCCAGGGCAACCGCCTCTTCGCCATGCAGAAAAAAGGCTATTGACAGGATGAACAGCACCAGAATTTTGTATTTCATGTGAACCTCCTTGCATTTTTTTTACAGCGCATCACTTGAGCCGCGGCAATTCCTCGCGGCTGAACCCGTACCCGGTGACCTGGAGCCGGGTGACGCGGCCGCGGCGGTCGCGGATGAACTCCAGGCGAACGGGATCGGACAGTTCGCTGGCGAACACGGTCGCGCTCAGGGGCGTCAGCAGCACCGTCTGCTCCGTTTCGCGTCGGTAGCGGAGCTGCCCGCCCTCGACCCAGACCCGGGCGGTGCCATAGGTCCCGGCCAGGCGTTGCAACTCAGGCAAACCCGGATCGACCGGCTGCGCGGCGGCTTTGGTGCGCTCCAGCGCCCAATCCAGCCTTTGCTGATCAACAGGGTTTGCCGCTTGCGCCCGCAATTTTTCCAGCGCCTGCAAATGGGCGGAAACGAGGGCGGTGCGGGCCGCGGTCTTGACATCGGGAATTACGCCGGTACCTTCCCAGTTGGAACCGGTTTTCTGGTCTACCGGGCGTCCCATCGGCATCCAGACGCGGAAACAGGGGGCGATATCCAGGATGCCGCCGGCATTGGCTCCGCCGCCGGTCGCCTCGCCGACGATGGTGGCGCGCTTGAGAACTTGAAAACGGTAGGCAAAACCCTCCGCCCCCGAAAAGGTGCGGGCGCTGGTCAATATGTACATGGGAACATCGGCGAGGCGTTTGCCGGGGATCCAAGCCAGCGTCCAAAAGTGCTCGGTGAAATTGTCGCCCCGGAATACCATGTCAAAGAGCGAGGTGGGTCGGGCAAAGAAATAAGCGGCAAAAAAAGGCATCATATGGGCGCTCCCCCCCGTGCAGTTACGGATATCGACGATCAAGGCATCGGCATTGGCCAAAAAAGCCATGGTGCCGGCCAGGGTATCTCCGGCCGCATCGGGCGGCATGAAGCGCCTGATGTCGAGATAGCCGACGTTGCCGGCAAGAATTTCCGCCCTGGCAAAGCCGAAATTGGCCTGGCGCATCGCCGCCTGCTCCGCGTCCTTTCTCGCCTTTTCCTGCTCCGGGGTTTTTTCTGCCGCGGGTGGCTCTGGCTCGGCGTAGCCGAAACGCAGATGGGCGTCCTTGGTTACGGCCTGCAGGTCGACGGTGACGGCAGCCCCGAAGGCGCGCGGGTCGTCGGTATTGTACGCGCCGTTGGCCAGACGCTGTTCAAGGAATTGGACGGCCTTCTCGGCCACATCGAGCAGAACGTATCTGGCTTTCAATGTCTTGCCAAGCTCGGCGATCGCCTGGGCTTTCTGTTCATTCGTTACCTGTGCCTGGCCCAGGCCGCCCAGCAGCCAAATCAGAAGCATATAAACAGATAATCTCATCCTCAGACCTCCCTGCATATTTGACAGAATTGGGTGAGCAGCCGCTCGATGGAATTTTCCCGGATCACTTTTTTCATTCTCCGCTGCACGGCCGCCGGGTCTCCGTGCTCGACGGGAAGGGAAGGGCCGACCGGTTTGATAACCGGAGCAGCGGCGCGGTTCAACCCGGCCGCTTCGCCCCACGGCGAAAACGAAGGGAAGAAATATGGCATGGCGAGGGGTTGCGGTGTCTGAACGTGCGGTTCCCAGCGGTGTCCGTACAGAAACGAATCGGCCAGCAAGCCGCCCGCTCCGGGTTCAACGGGAGTCGTTCGCCAGTTTCCCTGCAGCAAAAAAAACAGGGTCAGGCCGACGGCTAAAAGCAGAGAGGCGGCCGCCGCCAGAAAAGCGGGATGATGGACGGCCAACCCGAAAGGCCGGCGCACAGGAGCGATGGCCGGCGCCGTGGCAGGATCGAATCCCAGGCTGAGGAACCCGGACAGCGCCGCCTCCTTCTCCTTCTCGATCAGGCGGCTGATCTCCGGCCACGAATCACGTTGTTTTCCCATGGTGTTCCTCCCGGTAAAAACGCAGCACAGCCTGGCGGGCCCGGTTCAGCCGCGACATCACCGTGCCGACGCTGACCCGGAGCGCCGCGGCGATCTCCTGATAAGAAAGCTCCCCGTACTCGCGCATGACCAGCACGTCGCGCTGGCGGCGCGGCAGGCTGGCGATCGCCTTCCTGACCACGCGGATCTCGTCCTCGGCGCCGGCGTTGTTCTCGGGCGTGCGTAAATCGACGGCGCTGCATTCGGAAACGGGATGAAAGGCCCCGCGCGCCTTGCGGCGCCGGGCCATGTCCAGGCAGGTGTTGCGGGCGATGCGCATGATCCAGGCCTGCAGGCGGCCGGGCTCGACGTCGCGGCAATGGCTCAAGGCCTTGGCGAAGGTGTCCTGGGTCAGGTCGCGGGCGTCGGCGGCATTGCCGACAAAACCCAGGCACAGGCAGAAAACCTTGTCCCGGTAGCCGAGCAGCTCCTGCCACAAGTCGCCCGTTTCTCGGGCGGATGCCGGATGGATGCTCATCGTCTCCTCGACTCTCAATATCGCTTCCTGCATCATACCCTAAAAACGCGCCCGGGGGCAAAATATTCCATCCCGGAGGTGATTTATGCTACAACGGGATACCCGCACCTTGCAGGCATAGTCATCCCCTACCGGCAAACCCATGGTATTTTTTGCCAGTTATTTATAATATTTCGGGGATATGCTATAGGTTTAGCAAGGAGGAAAATCAGACATGTTAATCATTTTTGTTCTGTACCTCGCCATCCTGATGGCCATTACAGCTTATACGGCAAGAATGTCAAAAAATTCATCCGATTTTATTTCCGGAGGAAGAAGGATCGGAGGTGTCGCTCTTGCCCTTTGATAGGGATCCAGGCCATATGGTTTGCTCTGGGTTGTGTGATAGGCATCATTTTCATCTGGTTTGTAATGGGAAACAGGCTGAGAAAGGAATCCGAAGCCACCGGGGCACGGACGATCACCAGCATGATATCCAGAAAATTCCCCGGAGCCGAAAAAGCGATCGGCACGATCTCTTCGCTGATCATAATATTTTTCCTCCTGTTTTATATCACGGCCCAGTTTTACGGCGGCGGCAAAGTCCTTTTCGACACCTTCGGCATCAACCAAACCTTGGGCATCGTCATCGGCTCGCTGATCGTGGTCGTCTACTGCATGATCGGCGGTTTCATCACGGTGGTGGCCACCGATGTCTTTCAAGCGCTGCTGATGATCATTTCATTGATTGTTATGCCGATTATTCTCCTATACCTTATTTCAATAAATCACATCGATATTGCCGCTGGCCTCCAGAAGGCCGGAGCGACTTATCTTTCCGCCACCGGAGGAAAAACAGGAATGGGAGCCTTCCTGCTGATCCTGAGCGGCATGAGCTGGGCGCTTGGGTATACAGGGCAGCCGCAGCTCCTGACGAGGATGATGGTCATAAGGAGTGAGCGGGATTACAGAAAAGCCAAATGGGTCGCAGGGACCTGGACCTTTTTCGCATATGCCGGAGCATTGCTGGTCGGATTCATGGGAATTGTTTTTGTCAAGGAAGGATGGGTCGGTGCCGGTGCGGTGGCCCGGCTGGCTGCCGACAAAGGCCATGAACTGATATTCCCGGTCTTGGTGAATGCCTTCATGCCGACGGTGATCGCAGGATTCCTGTTATCGGGGGCGATTTCTGCAATGATGTCCACAGCATCTTCCGAGATCATCTTATGTTCTTCGGCAATAACCGAAGATATATATGGTAATTATACAAAGAAAAAAATGGCTCAAAAAAAAGAACTCTGGTTCAACAGAGTTATTACCTTGCTTGTTGGCCTGGTCGCATTTTTCCTTGCCTTGCATCCAAGTGATTCCATTTTCAAGATGGTGTCCTATGCCTGGTCGGGAATAGGTTCGTCATTCGGCCCGGCAATCCTGCTGGTTCTTTTCTGGAAAAAGGTTTCCCGGGCAGGCGTGATCGCCTCATTGCTTTCCGGAACGATTGGAACGATCATCTGGAAAGCATTCTTTGAAAAACCTACCGCAATATCAGAACGCCTAACCAGTTTCGTTTTTGCTTTTACCATGGCCGTCCTATTTTCATTGCTGATTCCCGAGAAAAAATCAATAGTGAAAAATTAGTAACTTAAAGCAAATTAACTTGGTGAAAAAACAAAATAATTTGCTTTCTAAGTTACTTATCCTGCGCAGCAGGGTTAAGCGATCATCAACGAACAGGCAAAAAAAGCAGGCCCCTGATCGTCAGCAGCCAGCTGTTCACCATCTGGCTTGAAAATCGCCGGGATTTGCGCTATAAATCAACTTGGAAAGGCAAATGCTCATGAAAAGGAACCGGCTTCTTCTGTTGGCGCTGCCGCTGTGGCTGCTGGCCGTCGCCCGTTTCTCGCTCCCGGCGCTCGACCCAAACCTGGGATTGAACGAATACGCGATTGAGCGTTACTCCACCGAGAACGGCTTGCCGCAAAGTTCGGTCCTGGCCATGGCACAAACCCGCGACGGCTATCTTTGGCTGGGCACCTACGAGGGGCTGGCCCGCTTCGACGGGCTGACCTTCACCGTTTTCGACAAGAGCAACACGCCGGGAATGGAGAGCAACGGCATCAAGGCCTTGGCCGAAGACAACGAAGGCCGGCTCTGGATCGGGACGACGGCCGGCTTGCTGCGCTACGCCGCCGGCCGTTTCCAGCGCTTCGACGAGCGCCAGGGGCTGTCTTCCCAGTTCATCATGTGCCTGTTCCTGGACAGCTCCAACACCATGTGGGTCGGCACCACCAACGGGCTGTACCGCTGCCGCCATGACCGCTTCCAGGCGCTGACCACCGCCCGGGGGCTCTCCGCCAACTACATCACCGCCCTGGCCGACGACGGCGAAGGCGGCATCTGGATCGGTACCGGCCAGGGGCTGAACCACTTCCAGGACGGGAAGATACAGGTCTATGCCGCCAGCAACGGGCTCCCCCATGCCGACATCCGCGCCCTGCATCTCGACGCGCGCGGCACGCTGTGGATCGGCACCAGCGGCGGCGGCCTGATCCGCTTCCGCGCCGGCCGCTTCGAACCGCTGCACGAAAAGCTACTCTCCGCCGACATTCGCGCCATCTTCCATGACCGCCATGGAGTCGCCTGGATCGGCACCAACGAGGAGCCGCTCATCCGCATCAAGGATGGCGAGGTCGCCATCATGGACCAGTCCCTGGGCGGCGTGTCGTCGACGCGCTCCATCCTGGAGGACCATGAAGGCAGTCTGTGGGTCGGCACCCGCGACGGCCTCCTGCAGCTGAAGGACGACAAGTTTATCCTCTACGGGGCACGCAACGGTTTGCCGGTGGACCCGGTGCGGGCAGTGTTCGAGGACCGCCAGGGCGCCATCTGGGTCGGCACGGTCGGCGGCGGCCTGGTCCGGCACCAGGGAACGGAGTGGCGGGTTTTCGGCAGCGATCAGGGCCTGCTCAGCGAGCATGTCTGGTCCATCGCCCAGGGCAGGGACGATTCGCTCTGGGTGGGCACCTACGGGGGCGGGCTGTTCCGCATGCCGGCGGCCGGAAAGCCGGGACGCTTCGCCCGCATAGCCGGGGTGGCCAACGACATCATCCGTTCCCTCCTGTCCGACAGCCGCGGCCGCATGTGGGTGGGGACGAACGGCGGCGGCCTTTACTGTATCGAGAACGGGCGCACCAGCAATTTCAACACCAAAAGCGGCCTGCCCAGCGACTACATCTACGCCCTCGCTGAGGATCGGGACGGGCGCATCTGGGCCGGCGCCTACAACGGCGGGCTGGCCGTGCTTGAAGGCGGGCGCTTCCGCGCCATCCTTTCCAAGGAGATTCACGACCAGCCCGTATGGGTCATCCATGCCGACCGCGAGGGCGACATCTGGGTCGGGACCGACCATGGCGGCCTGCTCTGGATCCGCGGCGACCGCGTCTTCCGTTTCTCGAGCCGCGACGGCCTGTACAGCGACCAGGCCTTCCAGATCCTGGAAGACGACCGCGGCCGGCTGTGGATGAACGGCAACAAGGGCATCTACCACGTCGACAAGCAGGACTTGTTCGCCTTCGCTTCCGGGCGTATCTCGCGCATCCCCTGCGTCTCCTTCGGCAAGTCGGAGGGCATCAAGGTGACCGAGAGCAGCGGTCCGGCGCAGCCGGCCGGCTGCATCGACCGTCGCGGCCGCATCTGGTTTCCGACCATCCGCGGCCTTTCCATGTTCGATCCCGACCGCCAGCTTCTCAACCGCGTCGAGCCGCCGCTGGCCATCGAAAGGGCCGTCCTCAACGGCCGCGACTTCGCGGTATCTTCCCCGGCGACCGTGGCGCCGGGAAAAGGCAACATCGAGATCGCCTACACCGCCGTCAGCTTCCTGCAGGTGGATAAGATGCGCTTCGCCTATCGCCTCGACGGCTTCGATTCCGAATGGGTCCAGGCGGGCAACCGCCGCTCGGCCTTCTACACCAACCTGCCCCCGCGCGCTTACACCTTCCGGGTCATCGCCGGCAACGGCGACGGGGTGTGGAACTACCGCGGCGGCTCGTTTTCCTTCATCCTGAAGCCGTATTTCACCCAGACGGCGCTGTTCGGCTGGCTGCTGGCCGCCGTCGCCCTGCTGCTGATTACCGGAACTTTCGTTCTCCTCCTGCACCGGGCCAGGGTGCGCGAGCGCAAGCTGGAGCGCATCGTGGACGAGCGCACCGCGCAACTGCAGCGCCTGGCCCGCTTCGACGGGCTAACCGATCTGGCCAACCACCGAACGTTCTACGAGACCTTCCAGAAGGAATGGGCCCTGGCCGTGCGCGAGAAGAAAACGCTGTCGTTGATCGCCATAGACATCGATTTCTTCAAGCCGTACAACGACACCCTCGGGCACCAGGAGGGCGACGAGTGCATCCGCCAGGTGGCTGCGGCCATCCGCTCCCAGACCAAGCGCCCGGCCGACCTGCCGGCGCGCACCGGCGGCGACGAATTCATGGTGCTGCTACCGGGGACGGAATACGAAGGCGCGCTGGCCATCGCCGCCAGCATCCGCGCCGCGGTCGCCGCCGCCGTCATCCCCCACCCCGCCTCGCCCGTCGCTTCCACGGTCACGGTCAGCCTGGGAGTGGCCAGCACCACCCCGCAGGCCGGCGCCGAACCGGGTCAGCTGGTCGAGCGCGCCGACCAAGCCCTTTACCAGCAGAAGCGGCAAGGGCGCCACCGTACTGATCTTTTTACCAACCGGGATTGACGATTTAAAACCGCAGCGAAAAGACCGTCCCTTTGCCAGGCTGGGAGTTGACCGCGATGATGCCGCGATGCAAATGCATGACCTGGCGCGAAAAACTCAAGCCGATGCCCGAGCCTTCTTTTTTGGTGGTGAAAAAAGGGATGAACACCTTTTCCTTGGCCTCGGGGGCGATCCCCGGCCCGTTGTCGCTGACCTGGATGACCACGTGGCCGCGGTCGCTGATCCAGGAAGTCAGCTGGATGCTCGGCTTTTCGCGCCCGCCAAGGGCTTCCATGGCATTGAGTAACAGGTTGATCAGCACCTGTTCGGTCAGATCGGGGTCGGCCGTCATTTCCAGTGAGGCTGGCTCGACGCTGGTCCGGAAGGCGATGCCCTGGCGGGACAATTTGTCCTGCATCAATTTTTCCACCCGTTGGAACAGCTGGCTGACCGGGAAAATCTCGAACTGCGGTTTGGGGATCAGGGCCACACTGCGATAGGCGTTGACGAAGCGCATCAGGCCCTGGCTACGGCGGTCGATGGTTTGCAGCGCCTCGCTCACGTCCGGGTTCCAGGCCGGGCGAACCGCCGCGCTCTCTCCTTCGGACGCGCGCAGCAGGGAAGAGGCGGTAGCGGCCAGCGAGGCGATCGGCGTGAGCGAATTCATGATCTCATGGGTCAGCACCCGGGTCAGGCTCTGCCAGGCTTCGGCCTCCTTCTCTTCCAGTTCGATCTGGATGTTCTGCAGCGAGACCAGTTTATAGAATTGATTCTGCAGCTTGAATTCGGTCGTATATAATGCCAGTTGTAGGACTTCATCGGCTTGCTCCAGTTTAAAGAGGGATTTTTCGCCGGGGCGCAAGCGCTCGATTTCGTCGATTAGCGGCTGGAACATGGGCGGCAGATCACGGATATGGCGCAAATGGGTGACGCGGAGCAGCCGCTTGGCCACGTTGTTCAGCAGATCGACCGAGCCGTCGCTGCGCAGCGACAGCAGGCCGATGCCGATATGCTGGACCACGGTCAGCAGGTAGCGGTACTGCTCCTCTTTTTCGGCGCGGGCGCGCTGGAACTGGCCGCTGATCTCGCCGAAAGCGGCATTCAGGTCGGCGAACGATCCGCCCAGCCCATCGATGCCGGGGGATAGGGAAAAATCATGGTAGCGCACGGCCTGCAGGAATCTGGCCAGGCCGCGGTTGCAGCGGTCGATATAGCGGAACAGCGAGAGCAGCGCGTAAACGAAAACCGTTGCGCCCAGCAGGGCCGTAAACCCCAAGCCGGAAAAACGCAGCTGGTAAAAGAAGAATGCCGTTGCCAGCGCCAGCAGCATCAGCCGCCAGGCAACCTGAAATCCGAAACGCCGGCTGACTTTCATGAGCAACCGATCCGTCGTCCCGCTCTAAAGGCCATACTTTTCCAGGCGCCGGTACAGGGCGGCGCGGGTCAGTCCCAGCTCTTTGGCCGCCTGGCTGATGTTGCCCTGGTATTTGCTCAGAGCGCGGCGGACAAGGATTTCCTCGGCCTGTTCCAGATTCAAATCCTTGAAGGCCAGTTCTTCGGCGCTTTCCAGCTGGTGCGAAAAGGAAAAATCGCCCGGCTGCAGCACCAGCGCATCGCTCAAGATCACCGCCCGCTCCAGGGCGTGTTTCAATTCGCGGATATTGCCCGGCCAAGGATAAGCGGTTAATTTTTTCAAAGCGGTTTCACTGATGCTCTTCGGCGCCTTCTGGTACTTACGGCAGGCCTGGTTGGTGAAATGGTAGGCCAGCGGCTTCAGGTCCGCGAACCGTTCCCGCAGCGGCGGCAGGTGGATTTCGACCGTATTGACGCGGTAAAGGAGGTCCTGGCGGAATTGCTTGCGGTTGACCAGTTCGGCGATCGGCATGTTGGTGGCGCAGATCAGGCGGATATCGACCTGAACGGGAGTGTTGGAACCCAGGCGGGTGATCTGCCGGGTCTCGAGCACGCGCAGCAGCTTGGCCTGCAGTCCCAAAGGCAGGTTGCCGACCTCGTCCAGGAAGAGGGTGCCGCCCGAAGCCAGTTCGATGCGTCCGATGCGGTCGCTGCGCGCATCGGTGAAGGATCCCTTGACATGGCCGAACAGCTCGCTTTCAAAAAGCGTTTCGCTGATCCCGCCCATGTCGACGGCCAGGAAAATCTCGTTGGCCCTGGCCGACTGCCGGTGCAGGGCCCGGGCCACCAGCTCCTTGCCGGTGCCGTTTTCACCGATGATCAGCACGTTGGCGTCGGTGGCCGCCACCTTGGCGATGGTCTGGAATATGCCCTGCATCGCCGCCGATGAGCCGATGAAATCGTGGAAGGGGTGATCCATGTCGGCGCTGAGCTGCTGCTGGCGCCGGCGCAGGTTTTCCGCCTCGAAACGGGACGAGCGCAGCTGCAGGGCGGTGGAGACGGTGGCCAGCAATTTTTCGTTCTGCCAAGGTTTGAGGACGAAATCGCTGGCTCCCTCCTTGATGGCCCGCACCGCCAGGTCGACATCGCCGTAGGCCGTGATCAGGATGACCACCGCCTGGGGATCGGCAGCCAGTATCTTTTCCAGCCAGAAAAAACCTTCCTGGCCACTGCTGACATCGCGCTCGAAATTCATGTCCAGCAGGATGACGTCAAACACCTCATCTTTAAGCAATTGCGGGATCAGGGCCGGATTTTTTTCACCGCGCACCAGCTCGACATGCTGCTTGAGCAGAAGCACCGCGGCTTGCAGGACATCGGCATCGTCATCGACGATGAGGATTTTTCCCGAATTTTTTTTCATCATTCCCCTATTCATGAAAAATCCGGAGCATTTTCCTTGCCATTATAGCATAATGCAAAAAAGTTCCCAATTAAAGGAAGAAAAGTCGCGCTAGGGCCCGATCCCCAAAAAAATCACTGTCCGAAAACGGACACCCTTGTTCCGCCAGCGGACATCCGAGCCCTGCGTTTTTTCAATAAATGAGGAGGTCAGCGCGACTGGTGAGGCATTTTTTAGAGTGCCGGCGCCCTTCTCGGTCCTTTTGCCCCGCTGTGGGACACTTTGGCATCAAACTTGCTTTTTTATTCCCGAGGCATCCATGGAAACGAAATGCATCATCTCTAAGTTGATCTTGGCTGATGAACCCATCGGCAACATCGATTCAGACATCCGATTAATTGTTTTAAGTATGAATAGAGAATAAACAAAATGATAATAAATTATTTTAAAACGGCATTCAGAAATCTTATCAAAAACAAATCGTATGCATTTATAAGCGTATTCGGACTGGCGATTGGAATGGCGGTTTGTATTTTACTATTATTGTACGTCAAGCACGAGTTGAGCTATGACCGTTTTAATAAAAATGTAGCTAATATATACCGGTTGTGCCAACCTCAGCATCCCTATAATTCGCCGCAAACGGCAAAATTATTGGCTGATAACCTTCCGGAAATCAAAGATTATGCACGAATTCTTATAAGCGGAAACGATATCATTCAGTATAAAGAAAAAAGATATTTAGAAAAAGAAAATGTATTAGCCTATGCTGATGCCAGTTTGTTTCGCATCTTCTCTTTTAAATTCAAACAGGGATATCCTGAAAAAGCGCTGCAACAGCCATTCACTATGGTAATCTCTGAAAAAGCCGCCCGCAAGTATTTTGGCAATGAAAACCCTGTTGGCAAAGTATTAAAATTGAACAATCAATACGATTATATGATTGCCGGCGTGATGGAAGATATGCCGCAAAATTCCCATTTCCGTTACGATATTATCGCCACACTCACCGCTGCCGAAAAGGTGGTCGGCGTCGATTGGATGAATAATTGGGGATGGCAAAATTTCCTGGTCTATTTTGTCATGCAAGAGCAATTCTCCCAACCAGCCTTTGAAATAAAATGCAGCGAACTAATAGCTAAACACAGTAATTCCGGGCCAAATAGTCCTTCAGTTAAATATTCGATACAAAGCCTGAAAGACATTCACCTCTACTCTCATTTTGAAAATGATATTCAACCGCAAAACAGTATCACCTATGTGCTTATATTTTCAGCTATTGGTTTTCTCATTTTACTGATTGCCTGCTTTAACTATGTCAATCTATTGACCGCCAATGCAACAACACGGGCAAAGGAGATCGCTATCAGAAAAGTAGCCGGCGCATCACGCAATCATCTGGCGATGCAATTTATCGGCGAATCTTTTATCGTACTATTTATGGCCTTGATCATAGCACTTGTTTTTGTTGCAATGTTTTTACCTGTTTTCAATGCACTTTCAGGAAAAGTACTGTCATTTGCATCCCTAGTGCAAGTGAGCACGATTCTGGAAATTCTTGCTATTGTTATGGTCACAGGTGTTCTGGCCGGGTCCTATCCCGCTTTTTTTCTTTCAGCTTTTCAACCGGCAAAAATGCTAAAAGCATACACAAACACAGGTAAAGCCAAATTTAATTTTAGAAAATTGCTGGTCGGGGTGCAATTTACAATTGTTATTATTCTAATATGCTGCGCCCTCTTTATGTTCAGTCAAATCCATTTCCTGCAAAATAAAAAGTTAGGGTTTGACAAGGAATATACACTGATATCGGAAATCAATAATACTACTGATGATGTTGAAAAATATACCGCCTTGAAGCAAGCACTGCTTAGGGAGAGCGTGGTCGGAAGTGTTTCTATAGCCTCGCGTATTCCTTCAGATCCTCTTACTGACGGGGGAGCATTGATACCGCAAGGACAATCCAAGCCGATAGAATTGCCGTTTGTTCACGTACACTACGATTATTTTGAAACACTGGGCATAAAAGCTTCGCAGGGCCGCCTTTTCTCAAGTAAACTTAAAACCGATGCCGATGAAACTATCATTCTGAATGAAGCTGCCGTGAAAAAACTGGAATTAAAAGGGAATCCAATCGGGCAGTCGGTTGCTTGCAGTTGGCCGAAATCGAAAAGAAAAATCGTCGGCGTTGTTAAGGATTTTCACTTTGAGTCGCTTTATGAGACCATCCGTCCCACGGTGTTTGTTGTTTCTTACAGACAATGTCACCAACTTATAGTTAAAGTTAATCCGTCAAACGCCAAAAGTACTATTAACAAACTTGAAGCAATCTGCAATAGTTTTTATCCAGATGGGATATTTGAATTTCATTTTTTGGATGATAAGCTTGAGGCTCTATATAAAAAAGATAAAAATACTTTCCAATTAATGGGCTATTTTACCGCACTGGCAATTATT
>JAPKZL010000018.1 GCA_026393795.1 Candidatus Aminicenantes bacterium
TACGGGACAAATCAGATCCGTCAGGATAGACGGATGATTTGTGCTGCCGTCAGACTATTGACATTTCAGATGATTATCCTCAAATTGCAAACATGCGGATAGCTTCACTAGATGCCTCGGAAGACCTCGGCATAGTGATAGCATCACTTTATGCCTCAGAAGACCTCGGCATAGTGATGCTATTAAATACATCTTCAGGAGAAAAAAATGAAGCCAATGCCAATTTTCAGATGGAGTATCATGCTGCTTTTGATGATCCTGTTCACCCAAATAGTATCTGCAACGCTGGTTGATATATCGGCCCATTTCCAAGAGGCAGCATATATCGGTCAGTACGATCAATTGCCCGGGACGAGCCAGGTGGCAACCTTCTCAATATCGGAACCCGGCATGGTCACGATAACCGCAGAGTGGAGCATCTGGTATCCTGAGATTGGATTCGGAAGATTGGGGATAATTTGGAAAAGCCCGAATGATACTTGGACAGAGTTTCCGCCTTTTGGAGAGATAATTTCTCAGGTCTTCTCCAGCAACGGCAAGACAATAGAACAAAGAGACGACGCCAAGCATGCCCCCCTAAAAGAGGTGATCACATATCGGGTAGCCGATTCGAATCTACCCATTGATGGATATCAGGTCGCACTGCAACGTCCGTCGTATTATGAGGGAAGCTTTTCTCAGAAGGCCCAGGATTCCCATATGATCATGGATTTCACACCCGGTGCCGGAACGGGTGGCGTTTCCGGGAGCACTTCCGGAACGGGGACAATTATCGGTACATGGAACTGGTTTACCGGGACGAAGGTCTGCATGCACCCTGACGGCACCTTAGATGGATGGGAGGGCAACCAGAAGATCAACTCCGGGACATGGACTGGGTCAGGGAATAAATATACGCTCAATTGGGTAGATGGGGGTTATATTGACACGCTTACCCTTTCGTTAGATGGTCAGTCTCTTGATGGTTTCAATAAAGGTGGCACCCATGTCACGGGGAATAGAATCTCAATTTCCGATACTGTCGCTCAAAAGAGTGGCGCTTCCGGAACGGGTACCACTATTGCGTTTTTACCGTCACTCTCCCTGGGAAAACTCGTTTTTACGCCGGGAGAAGAAATCAGTGTCAGCTTCAAGGCCCCGACATCCTATGCGGACAATGCCTGGGTCGGTATCATCCCCTCGTCTGTTGCGCATGGAAGCGAGGTCACGAACGATCAGAACGATTTGACTTATCAGTACCTTAGAAAGAAGACTTCAGGAACTTTGCTGTTTTCTGCCCCTCAACAGAACGGGTCCTACGATTTCAGGATGAACGACAGTGACGCCAATGGCAAGGAAGTAGCGTCGGTGAGTTTTACGGTGGAAAAAACCGCGGGAAACAATTTGACTCTGGCCCGCACGTCTTTTCGGCCAGGGGAGAGCATCACGCTCCAATTCAGCACCTCTTTGACACTTCCTGCTAATGCCTGGATCGGAATCATTCCGTCCAGCGTGCCGCACGGCAACGAAGCGGTCAACGATCAGCATGACGTTGCTTACCAGTACCTGCAGGGTAAGACTTCAGGGTCCATGACTTTCACTGCACCGACTGTTCCGGGCTCTTACGATTTCCGGATGAATGATACCGACGCGAATGGCCTCGAGATAGCCGCCGTATCCTTCACGGTTACTCTCGATGCCTCTGACACGACAGCGCCAGTTTCCGATGCATCCTTGGCCGGGACCTGGAGAATTGTGGCCAACAAAACTCCAGGAACGCTTGAATTCACACGGCAGGGAGACTCCTGGACAGGCCGCTTGAAATTCGATGTCCTCGGCAAATGGGAAGAACTCGCCAAGATTTCTTATGGACCTGTGTCAGGAGAGTGGAGAATCCAGTTCCTCCGACCGATGGGCGGTTTTGACCAACAGATGCATACCGGGGCCCTTAATGGGGATAAGATGAAGGGAACATTCACTCAGGCCAATTGTGTTGGAGATATTTATCAGTGGGAAGCCACGCGGATTAAATAAGGCAATTTGGATTTCAAAGAGGTCTGGCCCAAGGCTGACTATTGACATATCATACAATTATTCTCATGATGCAAGTATGGTAATAACATCACCAAATAAAACGGAAAACAAAATAACCTGGGAAAAAGAATTTTCTTTGCTGACGAACAGATTTATTCTGAAAGATCTTTTTAAAGTCGTATTGATTGCTACTGTGATATTTCAGATCCTGCTTGTGCTAACGGCTTTTTTAGTCGACAAGGACGTCGCGGATATGATCATGCCGCTAGTTGTTGATCTTGGGATATTTGCCGGGTTGTCTTTGCTGTTCCTTTTTTCCATGCTCATTTTGGGGAACAGGTATCATGCCGAGTTTACGGTGGACGATAAGGGCATAACTTATAAATCCGGCTCTAGAGAAAAAAAAATAAATAGACTGGTTCTTTTGCTTTTGCTATTACTAAAGCCGAGAATGTCCGGCGCTGGTTTTCTTGCTGTTTCTGGCGAATCCGGAAGTTTTTCCTGGAAAGAAATATATAAAATAATTTCCTATAGCAAGGCAAAGGTTATTGAAGTAAAAAATTCCTGGAGGACGGTTGTAAGGCTCTATTGTACAGCCGAAAATTTCGGAGAAGTTCGCAGCCTTTGTAACCAACAGCTTGAAAAAGCGGATGCATGGAGAGTTAAAAATCCAAAAAAAGCAAGCAAAAAGAAACCTTTCTATTTCTATATTTTGTGGATTTTTTTGGCTGTCATCCTTACATTGTGCGCCACCGCCTGGAGTTATGTGGAGTACGGGGACAGTATGATTCAGGTAATAATTTTTAGCGGGTTTTTGACCATTGTTTCCGGCTTTGCTTTTGGTAAGACCCTAAGCAAGATAGTTTCATTGCTGGCTGTTCCGGGAACATTATTTTTTTCTTACCAATTGTATAATTTGGCCCGTAAAACTTCTGAAGATTTCATGGGGCATACCAAGTACGGATATGAGTATGATCCGGCGCGATTTTATATTACATTGGCCGGAGTTGTATTTCTTTTGGCGATGAACGTTTACGCTGTTATAAAAAGAAATAAATAAAACAAGAGGTCATCATGATCGAAAAAAATTTTCCTCTCAACGCCCTTGATACTCCCATCCACCTGCCCGGCAACAGGAATCCGCTCATGACCGACGCGCTTATGTCAATATTCGCCGCAGTCGTGTTCGTGGTGGCCGGCGCAGTGCCCGTCGCGGGCCAGGAGATCAAAGGCCAGCGGCCGGTCATGATGATCGGCGATGTGTTCCAGTTCAACGAGGGCAGCTGGGCCACTTACACCATGCACGATAAGAAAGATGATACGTATTTCTCGATGACGATGTCGATTCTCGAGAGCGTCCGGCGCGGCCGGAAGGATTACGCCTGGATGGAGGTCGAGATCGAAACCGAGAAAGAACTGGTCGTCACGCGCTTCCTGACCGAGAAAACAAAGGCCGGTCCCGGCGACCTCTTGGAGGCCATCGTCTATGTCTATGGCTTGGAGCCGTTCAGCATTCCCAAGCGCATGCTCAAGGACGCCAACAAGCAGACGCCGCCGCTGCAGGTGAGCCAGGTGACCAAGCGCATCGAGCAGAAGCAGCTGTTGTTCGACGGTGAATCGCTGGACGTGTGGGCGGTCGAGGGCACGGATGCGCAGAACGGTCCGATGTCGGCGCTGGTGAGCCTCGGCGTCGCGCCCATTGGCGTGCTGCTGGCGGAAACAAACGAAGTCTCAATGTACCTTGAGGCATGGGGAGGCGGCGCGACAACTCGCATCAAGGGGGAGCCGGTGGGCTTCACGATGTGGGTCCTTAGCATGGTCGCCGATGGAATGTCGGGCGAAGATATCGCGATGAAAGAGCGGCCGCAACGGACATGGGATGTCGCCGGCGCCTGGCGCGAATTCGAGGGGCCGTGCACGAAGTCTACGTGGATGATGACCGCACTCGATGGCAAGTTGTCGGCCGTGACGGCGCCGCGCTGCGATGTGTCGCAGCCCGCGCCTGTGAGCGAGAGCAGCGCGCTCCGCTGGCGCAGCGACAGGATCGTCGTCATGACTTTGCCCGGACGCGCCGCGGCCGAGACGCCCACGGCCACCTTGATCTTTGTCGCGCCGACCAAGGCGGTCATCTGGTACACGGCCCCGGACGGCCGGCCCGCCTTTACCACTTTGCGGAAATAATTTGCTATGGATAAGAAGAAGGCAACAGGGTCTTTGATTAATAAATTCGATTTAATAAATAAAACCATGGCCAGACCGTTACGAGAAAATGCAAGCATGAGGAGATCGGCGAGATGTATCCGGCACATGAATTGCTTAATCGAAACGGGAGGTATGTGAGGCAATATGAAAACAGTTCGAGCAATGGTTGTTCTTTTCTGTATCCTAACATCCTTCCCGGCCCGCGCAAGTGAGGAAGACAAAGTCCGGATCATGAACACGGTGGTGGAATTCTATGTGCATGTGAATGAAGCGGGTATTGAAGCGGACTTGTCCCGGAAGATTTCCGACTGGTACAACAACAAGAAGATTCAATTCGGTCCCACCGGAGACGCGACGGCAGAATATGACCGCGAGACCGGAATCATCACGATTTCTGAAAACGTCCTGAACCGGCCCTTGAACTACGATCTCACCATCGATGTGGCCAATTCGCTTTTTCACGAGTTCATCCACACGGAGCAGGGAAGAATGAATTGGAATTCTTCCGTGGAAAAAAACTATATGGGTCTGGAACACCACTGCGAGCGCGAGGCATATTACCGCACGCTGGATTTCATGCGGGAATGCGCGGGCCGTAGAATGAAGGCGCTGCTTGCGACTATGAATATGACCGCAGATGTGTGCGAGCAGGTAAAAGTGGCCAGGGAAGTCCGGTCCCTGTTCCAGTTGTGGCAAGTTTACAACAACGACATCAAGTCGAAAGACATCGCAGAGCAGAGGCCGAAAGCCGTGCAGGCCATCGACGATGCGAAGAAGGCCATGGATGACGCCGTTAAAGAATTGACCGCATTGGAGAACGCGATTCACGATCTCGATGCGGCCATAAAGTCGGGACAGAAAGGAGACGAGTTGAAGATTCAACTTGTGGAATTCGAGGATCTGGCGAAAAAGAAAAAGCACCAAACCGAGCTGCTCAACCAGGACTACCAGAAGAAATACAACGATGTGTACTGGAATAATCCGTGGTTCACAATGAGGGACAAGGATGTGATGAAGTATGCGGAAGACACGGTTGTGTCCACAATCAAGGACATGACCGATATTGTCGACAAAGCAAAGAGCGCTGGCTGCGACAAAAAAAAAGATGCGAAGGCGCCTGCTGATACGCCGTCGCCAGGAGCCACATCGCCATCATCGGGCACAACCGCCGGTGGTTACTGGAAGCTCACGGACGTAAAGGATTCTTCACAGTACTTCACGAGTTCTGAACCGAAAGCGGGGAACTTCTCGACTTCTGAGTCGAAAGAGGTGACTTTCTCTGGCTCATCGATGACATCGAGCCGGAAGGGCACCAACGCGGTCATGATCGGTAACTCTGATCAGGTAACACGTGTGCCATTTGTGGAACAGCAGGTGACTTCGTGGACGGATCTCCCGAAGTTGATCGTGCCCGGTGTTTCCTTCTCGACCACCCTGAAAATAGCCTGGAAGCCTGAGGTGGCTCGAAGTAGGGATAGGGTGAGCTTTAGCGCGCCTTCGGGCGATGGAGCATGGATCGAGTTCGACTTTTTTGCATCTAAGGAAAAGATCCGCCGTGGCTCAACCTCGGGCGATGGATCGTGGGGCGATTTCGATACCAAAGTGATGGAGGCAACCACCGAGTGCCAGTGGAAACTCAATGACCCCTGGCATCGCGGCGGCGTGCTTGGCCAACCTCATTTCTCGGCGTTTGCCCAGGTGCACGGCTCAGGTCCCGGCGGAACAGGGGATCGCATGTACCGCTACGACTGGGTGGCTGGTCCCATGCCCGCCGCTCCGCCCGTGCCCCTAGAGATGAACGTCGCCACCGACACGCCTATGCCGAAGCTGGGCGACATCGTCATGCTGAGTACGCATGTGACTGGCGGCACCGCGCCGTACTCGACCCAACCGGTGCGCGTCGGAGGAAGCATCGAAACCAGACTGAAGATGGCCCGGGCAAAATTGGTAAAGGCCCGAGGCTTCTATACCCGCTTGGTGACGACAGGGCCATACCAGGGGGACCCATACCAGGGGGATGTGAACCAGGCCCAACGGGATTATAAGGCCGCCATCGCGGAAGTGGAGCAGCTGGAGAATGCACCGGTTCGTGTCGGCGGGAATATAAAACCGCCCAAATTAATCAAACACGTTGCCCCAGAATACCCTGAAATTGCCCAAACGGCCAGGATTCAAGGCGTGGTGATCCTCGAAGCGACGATCGAACCCAACGGTAGGGTCAGCAATGTAACAGTCATTCACGGCATCCCGTTGCTCGATCAAGCGGCGATCGATGCCGTGCGACAGTGGGTCTACGAGCCGCTGAAACAGACGGTCCCGCTCATCATGACCGTTACAGTGACCTTCACGCTGAATTCGAGATCGGTGGATTAAGTTGAAATCATCTGAGGAGGTATAGTTATCATGAAACGAAAAACAGTTCTGATTATGGCCGCAGCGATCGTCCTGATGGCCGTTGGTCTGGCGGCCCAGGAAGCCCATCCCGCCGTCAAACTGATCACGGACGTGAACGCGCTTTTTGAAAAAATGTCCCAAACCATGGTCAGTGAACCGGAGGGGGCGGCGGTCCTGGATACAGTCATGGAAGCGGCCACGGAGCTCCGGGCAGCCAACCGCATCGACGCAGCCTTCCTGAAACGGTTCCAACGCATACTGCTCGTGATCCGCTTGTCCTTGATCACGGATCGCTCCGGTATCCTCAAAACACTCGTCTTCCAGGAAATGGCCGGCTTTGTCAAGGACGTCAGCGGCGAAAAATTCGATCCCGAAGGCCCGGCCACGGCCCAAATCGGCATGTTCTCCAAGGCCGTGGACACGGAGCTTATGAATCTCTACGGGCTAGTCCGGACGGAATAATCGGGGGGTCCCGCCAGCAGGGATGATCAGCGGGGATTAATCCTGTCGTTGTCTGTCGTCTTGAGAGTAGAGAAAAAATTTTATTGTAAATTATTTATTGACATTATTCGTATTTTTTTATAATATGATTATTCGCAATCAGCACTCTCGAAATAAAACTTTTGCGGGGTCAGTTTTGAAACTGGAAAAGTCGGGAACACGTGGCCTTGAATCTCCGGCTTAGGAGCATGAACATGATGGTCAAAGAGGTAGCCGAAAAGCTTGGGCTGAAGATCCTGTCTGTCGGCGCCGATCAGCAGGTGACGGGCGGTTACGTCTCCGACCTGCTCTCCGACGTCATCGCCAACGCCGAGGAAGGCAGCCTGTGGATCACGGTGCAGCGGCACCTGAACATCATCGCCGTGGCGCAGCTGAAAAAGCTGGCCGGGATCATTCCTTATTATGCCTATATCGATGAACGGATCGCATCCATCCTTTCCAAGTTTGGCAAGATCAAGGATAATGCCTCACCCGAACTTCAAAAAATAAGAAGAGAC
>JAPKZL010000019.1 GCA_026393795.1 Candidatus Aminicenantes bacterium
CAAATTTCCAGTTCTGCAGCTTATTGTAATAATGCCCTTCGTCGGGGAAATAGATGAACTTGGCCGGCACCCCCAGGCGCTGCAGGGCGGTGAACATGGCGACCCCCTGAGAGAGATCGACCCGGTAATCTCGGCCGCCGTGGCAAATCAGGGTTGGCGTCTTGAAATTCTGCGCATGGGTGCTGGGAGAGGAGCGCAAATATTCCTCGCGGTTGGCCATGGGCGTGCCGCCGAATTCCATTTCCGGGAACCACAGTTCATCAGCGCTATAGTAGCACATCAACTGGTCGAAAACGCCGTCAATCGAAACAAAGCAGGCAAAGCGGTCGGTCTGGCCGTTGAGCCAGTTGACCAAATAACCGCCGTAGGAGCGGCCGCTGGC
Source organism: Candidatus Aminicenantes bacterium (assembly GCA_026393795.1). Classification (NCBI taxonomy): domain Bacteria; phylum Candidatus Aminicenantota; species Candidatus Aminicenantota bacterium. The sequence goes on from JAPKZL010000019.1 coordinate 383, forward strand.
ACCGACTTTTGTGCCATCGATAAAGGGATAACGGGCAACCAGGTAATCCAGGCATTTCATGACATCCTCCTGGTCCACCCGGCCCCAATTTTCGAGAATGGCTTCCTTGAATTTGGCCCCGTAAGAAGTGGCGCCATGGATATTGGGCTTGACCACCACATAGCCCTGAGCCGCGAACAGGTTGGCATTGCCGCCGTAATTGCTCCAGCTGCCGTTCCAGTCCCCTTCCGGACCGCCGTGGAAGAGAAAAACCAGCGGGTATTTTTTGGCAGGATCGAACGGCACGGGCCGGGTCAGAAAACCCATCACCTGGTCATGGTTGGCGCCCTTGAACCAGAAAACCTCGCTGCGTTCCGGCAGCGCGTAATCGCGTACAAATTCGTCGGCCAGGTGGGTGAGCTGGGTGATTCTTTTTTCCCCCAGGTCGAAGCGGGCGATTTCGGCCGGCAGGTTCGTGGCGCTGGTGATGCAAAAAAACGATTTTTCATCGGGACTCAGCGCCACATTGGCGAAGACGAGGCCTTTGACCAGGCAGGTTGACCAGCCGGTTTTCAGATCGATCTTGTAGAGCGCGTCAAAGCCTTTTTCCTTGCAGGTGACAAAAATGGTCGAGGAACGGCGCGACCAGATGATGTCCTCCACTCCCAGGTCGAGGTCGCGGGTCAGGTTGCGGCGGCTGCCGTCGCGCAGCTCGATCACGATCAGGTCTTTCTGGTCGGCTTCATACCCCGGCCTGGCCATCTCGCTATAAGCCAGGGAACGGCCGTCGGGAGAGAAGACGGGGTAGCCGTCGCAACCGCGGCTCTCGGTGAGCCGGCGGGCGGAGCTGCCGTCATGATTCACCAGGAAAATATCATTGTTGGTGCTGACAGCCTGGACCGGGTCGGTGTTGGCGGTGTAGGCCATGGTCCGTCCATCGGGAGAGAACGCCATGTCCTGATTGCCACCGAGAAAAACGGCGGGAGCGGAACATGTTCCAGGCGTCAGGTCGGTCAATTGGCCAGAGCCGAACCGATAATAGAAGACATGCCTGATCGTGCCGTCATCCATGTGGTTGTAGGGCCGGAACAGCAGTTTTTCAAAGGCCAGGCCGCTGTGCTTTTTTCCTTTTTTAGCCGCCTGCTGGCGGGCGAAATATTCCTGGCTGTTGTCCTCGGGGTAAACGGAACGGGTCAGCAGGATGCCCAGGCCATCGGGGGACATGACATAATCGGCGATCCCGCCCGCGATGGAGGTCAGTTTTTCGGCCTTGCCGCCGGCCGGGTCATAGGCGAACAGCTGGTCGCCGCCATCGGCCTCGCCGATAAAAACGATCCGCTTGCCGTCGGGGAGCCAGGAAGGCGCGTACGCTCCTTCCCGGATCAGCCGGTTGTTCTTCCCGGCGCGCTCCATCAGCCAGACCGCGCTGGAAGTGGAATTGGTTCCGACATCGCTGCGAATGACGCTATAGACCAGCAGCCGGCCATCGGGTGAAAGTTCCAGATCCTTCGGGATGGCAAAGCTGTACAACGCTTCGAAAGTCAGCGGTTGTTTCGGGGTGGCGGCGGACAGGCTTGAAAAGAAAAAAATAAAAACGAAGAGGATACGGAAGAATGCGCTCATGATTTCCTCCTGAAGAAAAAATCAAGGCCTGAAAAGCGATTGTAATCGGAATATCAGACGGTGTCAATCAAGGCCTTGAAGCGGGATTTACCGCTTGCTACTTACTTCTTCGCCTGCCCGGCTATCCTGCCGCAATCACTGTTTTCATCCATCGGCGCACCCCAGGCCATATGCAAATGAAAGTCAATCAAAAAAATGATGCGTCATCCGCATGGATCAAATTTTTTCAACCGTCGTTAAATCCGCTATTCGGTTTATTCGAGATATTTTCTGATTTGCGGATCATCGCGGAGAAGGACGAAAGCATCGTCCTGGCGTATCCGCTGCCAATCGCTGAATCCCGATTGTTTCGCCTTCTCCAGGTAGTCCAGCGTTTTTTCCAGGTTGTTGGCCGCCGCGTACAAACGGGCGTAGCGGAAGAATATTTCAGGCCGGGGAATGTTGCTGGCCGATGTTTCCAGGGAAAATTTCCGTTCACGCTCCAGGTAACCGGGATCCAGCTCCATCACTCTGGTCAGCTGGGCGAAGCCGGCGTCGATTTCCCCCCGGTGCAGCAGGATGTTCCCTAGGCTGAAATGCATCGCGACATCATCGGCAAAGACGCTGACCCCTTGGCTGAGGGTCGCCAAGGCCGCGTCGATTTCCCCGGACTCGAACTGGAGGTTTCCTAAATTGCAAATGGCGGCAGGATAGGCCGGATTGATGGTCAGGGCCTTGCGGAAACACGTCGCCGCTTCGGCAAAATTCTTTTTCATGAAATAGCCGATCCCCAGGAAGTTGTACGCTTTTTCCGAATCGGGCTTCAGTTTGCTTGCCTGCAGCAGAGCACTGATGGCTTCATCGTATTTTTTTTCCTCCAGCAGGCGCGCGCCGCGAGCCAGGAAAATGACATACGATTCTCCGCTCCCCGGCTTGGAACCCGAAACCGACACCCTGTTCGTGGCACATTGGCAAAGGAAAAAAATAATTATAAAAATGCCCCATTTCATTTTTCTCATCCCGCACCTCCTCGGCAATCGCAGGTAGTTAACTAAGAGTTGCATAAATCATGCCAAACCCTCTTTTTAACCGCGCGAAAAAAAAGGATCGTAAAATTTCGGCCGGGCGCGGCGAACAAAGAATCCCAGCGTCAATTATCCTTTGCCATAGAGGTTCTCGATAAGACATCTTTTTGTCCCGAAAAGAATAAAAGTGCTGCCGGATTCCTGGCCGGCCGTGAATCTCCTTCGCCCGCTCCTCCAATCCAATATTTTGTAAATTTAATTCAAAATTAGCATCACTACGCCGAGGTCCCCCGAGGCGTCTAGTGATGCTACGCCGAGGTCCCCCGAGGCGTTTAGTCGTATCACTATGCCAAAGCTTTGTGAGGCATTTAGTGATACGATCCTCGTGATGATGCTATATGCCAACTTATTTTTACTGTTTAATAATCGGCGAAGCTTCTCCATCAAATGGATTCGTGCGAATTGCTAAGGAAAACAGATACGGATAATCGTGCCGCAGATGGCGCATGTAGGCCAGCCACTCGAGCGTCAGCAGCATGAAAGCCCGACGCAGGTCCTGGGCCAGGTGCTCCAGGTCGGCGGCCGGCAAAAGACCGAATTCCCGGCGCTGTTCAAGCTCGTCGGTCAGGTGAAAGACCGCCCACAGCAGGTCGGTGAACTTGTCGTGCTCGAGCAGGTTGGCATTGCCCAGCAGCGACAGCAGAAACCCGCGCTGGGCGCACAGGTTCGTTTTCAGTCCGGGCAAATCGCCGCCATGGATGTCGATGACATAAGTGAAATCGGGCAGTTGCCTCAGCAACCTGGCGAAATCCTTGTCGGCCCACTGCCGGGTGTGCATGACTATCGTGGCCAGCTCCGGCTCATTCTTGGCAAACTTCAAGAAGCGCCGCAGCAGCGGGCTGCCGACCTCGCTGAAAAAAGTGCCGATGACCATGTTCAGCTTTTTCAGCTTGACCCGCTTGTCGCGGCTACTGAGCAGCTGGTTGATGATCAGGGTGACAAAAAGCACTTCTACCGGGAGAAAGGCGAGGTCTCCCAGCAGATAGATGAAGATATGTCGGCTGTCCCTGAAAATCAGGAAATGGGCAAAGTAGAGCATGGCTGACAGGATTACCAGCAGCGCCGACAAGATAATTTGCCATTTTGATTTTTTCATGGCCGCTCTCCATCGGTCAGCGCCCCGGCGACGGTCTGCCGGCCGCGACGCGTAAAATAAATGCCGATGAACACGACTACCGCCCCCAGCAGCAGCGTCGAGGTGACCGCCTCGCCCAAAAGCAAATGGGCAAAGACGACGGCCAGCACCGGCTGCAAGTTGGAGTAAACGGCCGTCTGGCTGTTGCCCACCTTGCGCACCGAAAAAAACCACAGCACCAGGGTCAGCGAAAGGGCGATCACGCCCGAATAGAGCATGCACAGCCAAGCCTTTGGCGAAATGGCGGCAAACGGCAGTTGCCGCAGTTGCCGAATGGAAAACGGGAAAAACATCAGGGAACCCAGCCCCATGGTCACAGCGGTGAATTTCAACGGCGAATAGATTTTTAAAAGCGGCCTGGCCGAAACCGAATAATGCGCCCACAAAAACACGGCGGCAAAGAGCAGCAGGTCGCCTTTCCAGGTCTGCCGCGAGAGTGAAAAGCCTCCGGCCCTACCGCTGATGACCAGGTAAATCCCGGCAAAACCCAAAGCGATTCCCAGCCAGCCCAATGGTTTGACCTGCTCATGCTTGAAGAAAGAGCTTAGTAGGGAGATCATGATCGGCGTGCTGCCGAAGATCACGGCCGTATTGGAAGCCGTGGTCAGGCTGATGCCGGTAATGAACAAATACTGGTAAACGGTATAACCGGAAAACGAAAGAAGGATGATCTTGGGCAGGTCCTGCCTGCGCAGGCGCAGATTTTTTTCGCTCAAGAGCAGCCAAACGAGCAGGACCGCGGCGGCCAGCAGCAGACGGATGCCGTTGTAGGGCATGGCCGGGATTTCGCTTAGGGAAATCTTGACCAGCGACAGATTAAGCGCCCAGATCGATACCACGAACAGCATCAGGAAATCGTTGGCGGAGATTTTTTTAATGTTCATGGCCTCAGGCAGCATGGTAACACAGCCGTCCGGGCCGCGCAACGCTTCAGTCCGGATAGAGGGAAAGGAAATTATTCGGCTATAATCCGGAAAAAAGCAATATCAAAAATGATAGGGGTTCAATAGGATCCCATTCGATCCCGTATTGAACCCCTACATCCGCTTGAATCACAATTTCTTTTTGACTTCTTACTCAAACCAGATTTTTACGGTTTCCCCGTGATCTTCGACCTCGACCAGCGCTTGCGGCCCCGCTTTCTTCAGCTCGTTCCAGATTTTCCTGATATCGATCTGGCAGCCGTGTTCGAGCTTGAATTTTTCCTCCGGGCAGGCATTGATGATCATTTCGACCAGGGAAAGCGGCAGGGAAATTTTTACGTTCTCCCTGTCTCCGTCTTTGCTTTTCGAACTTTTAACGGCATTTTTGATGACCTTGTAATCATCGGCCGGGTTTGCAAAAAGCCCCACCGCCATAACGAAAGCAATCATAAAAACAACCAAGCCAACACTCAAAACAGCAATTCTTTTTTTCATGGTTCCTCCTTTCCAGCAGAGCTGGATAAGAGCCTTTGATAGCAAATTCAAAATTTATTCTAAAAAACCAATAAATTTTAGAATTTGCTATAAGGCTCTAATGGGTTTATTCGACCCAAATTTGAATTACTTCATCCTCTTCATGGATATCGATCTTCATCCCTTTGGCGGTCAACTGGTTCATGATCCCGTCCAGGTCATAGCCCTGCTTCTGCAATGTCCGCTTTTGTTCGTTGCTCAGGGCTTTCAGCGCCAGATCGGCCAAGGCCAGCGGAATGCTCAATGAAACTTTTTCTTTCCGATTACGCTTGTCAAAAATACGAATCTTGAGCATCTGGCCCGCCAAATCCTTGTCCTGACGGTCCATGGCCTTGAGCCGGGCCGGGTCGATGCGCATGACCGCTATTTTTGCCCGGTCGCGCAGCTCTTCGTCCTTTTCGTTGTCCAGGATGGCTTGCAGCACCGGCAGCGCCCGGGCGGCGATGGCGCGGTCGGGCAGGTAGCTCAGCTTGAAGGCGGCATAATATGAAACGACCTTGTTTTCATTGCCCAACAGGTCAAACATTTTCGGCAGCAGGTCTTTTTCACCGCCCTGGACCAGTTCGGCGGCCAGGTCGACGATCGAAATCCGCGCCTCCTCGGCCAGATTGCTTTCCCCGGCATTGGCGACGAATTTTTCATAGCTTGCCAGGGCCTGTTTTTTTGCTCCCAGCTCCTCCTGGCATTTGCCGCGGTAAAAGAGCGCCGCCGCGTAGTAGCGGCTTTCAGGATGCCGGTCGATGACTTCGGCCAGCTGGGTCAATGCCGCGGCCCATTGCTTGTCGAAAATCAGTAGCTTGGCTTTTTCGAAGGCGGCCAGGTCGGTGCCGGGAACGGCCTCGGCCGCCATGCCGGCCTGCCAGAAACATAAGAGCAGCAGCGCCAATAAAATTTTCTTTTTCATTTAAACCTCTTGATAGGATGGAAGAGAGAATTCTCTTTCCAGTAGGCGGATTTTCAGCAGTAATTTTTCGCTTTCCATGATCCGCTGCAAGCGGTCGATCTGACCGCAAAGCGGCCGGTTGTTCAGCTGTAGGATTTCGTAACTCAGCCAGTCGATCCGCTCGCTGATGCTCCTGACCTTGAACCACTCCAAGGCCGGCAGATTCTGCTGAACATACTTTTTTTTCAGCAACAGTTCCTTGGCCTGGCGCGAGTACAGCTTGATCTCCCAGGCGGCGATCTCCTCGCGGCGGCAGTCCTTGAGCAGGTCGGTGAACATCAACTGGCTTTGGCGCAGATAGGAAACCACTTCCTCCCTGGCCAGGCCCGATTGCAAATGCGACAGGGTCGCCGATGCAATCCTGACCTCTTCTGCACCGGGCGAAACCCCGGACCGCGGCCGGGTCAAAAAGAACATCCCCGCACCCAGAAGCAGCAACAGGGCCGCGGCCGTGAGCAAAGGCGCGAAGGAAAAAATACGCCGTCGGGCGGGCAGCGCAAGGACCTTTTCAAACCCGTCGATGCGGCGCATGATTTTTCCGAAAACGGCACCCCAATCGATGGCCCGGCATTCGGCTTCGGCAATGGCCGCCCGCCGGCCGGCTGATGCCAGCAACGCCTGCCAGCCTGACAGCTCGCGGCGGCAGGCGGGGCAGTCGTGCAGGTGTGCTTCAACCCGCGCCCGGACCCGATCGTTGATTTCACCGGCGGCCAACCATTCGAGCCACGGCCTGATTTTATGACACGGTTCCATACTCACCTCGCGCACCGGCCCCCACTTCCTTCCTGATTTTTCGCAGAGCCCGATGATGGAGCGTTTTCACGGTCCCCAGGGAAATGTTCATCACCTCGGCCACTTGCTGCAGCTTCATCCCCTGGCTGTATTTCAGGGTAAAAACAGATTTTTGCTTCAGCGACAGGCGTTCGGCTGCCCGGGCGATCGCCGCGCTCATTTGCTGGGACTCAAGAACTTCCAGGGGATTGTCCTTCACAGCCAATTGTTTTTCGCAAACATCGGCGAAATTGCTTTCCAGCGCCCTTTTTTTGGCGAATTTGCGGTAGGTGTCTATGCAGATATTGTGGGTCAGGCGGTATACCCAGCCCGAAAATGACTGCTGCGGCTGATAGCCGTCGATCTTGGCAAGTATCCTCATGAAAGTCTCCTGCACGATTTCCAGGGCATCCTCGCGGTTGGGGAAGAATCCGTAAGCGAAAACAAATATTTTTTTCTGGTACAAGCCGACCAATTCGGCGCAAGCTTCCCTGTCCCCACTTTTGATCCGCGATACCAGTTGATGGTCACGTTCCAGTTCATGTTTGTTTTCCTCGGCGCTCCTGGCTGTCGGCTTTAGCATCATTTCTTCAGCAACCGCATAGCTTGTAAACCAAGCCGTTTCATCCGCAAACCTCCAATTTTGACCGGTCATCCATTATAACGAAAAGCGGCACCGGAAAGTTGACATGGTCCCGGGCAAACTGGACGAGACGGCCGGGCGCTGTTTCTTGACAAAAGCAACCCAATTGATTACACTGAATGCATGGAAGAAATCAAAAAAGTGTTTAAAAACGGAGGCGACATGACCAAAAACATCGGCAAGACGATATTGATAGCCGTAATCGTCATATTCATCCTTATTTTTATGTTCAAGATCTACATCGTCGTCGATCCCGGCGAAAAAGCGGTGATCTTCAACAAGGCCACCGGCAACCTGCGCGCCACCCCCAACGAGGGCTTCTATTTCCTCGTGCCCCTGATCGAGCAGCCCACCGTCTACGACATGAAGGCGCGCACCTACACCATGAGCATCGCCACGCTGGAAGGCGAGATGAAGGGCGACGACTCGCTGCAGGCGCTCACCGCCGACGGCCAGAACGTGCTGCTCGACATCTCGGTGCGCTACCACCCCGACGCGGACAACCTGATCAACCTGCACCGCCGCCTCGGCGTCGACTACGTCAACAAGGTCCTGCGGCCGCAGGTGCGCTCGATCGTGCGCATGATCGTCTCCGAATACCCAGTGCTCGACGTCTACTCGGGCAAGCGCATGCTCATCCAGTCCGAGATCGAGAACAGGCTGCGCGACTCGTTCAAGAAGAACTACATCATCTGCGAGGAAGTGCTGCTGCGCAACGTCCAGTTCTCCAACGAGTTCCAGCAGGCCATCGAGAACAAGCAGATCGCCCAGCAGGAAGCCCAGCGCATGAAGTATGTGCTGGAAAAACAGGAACTGGAAAAGACACGCAAGATCATCGAGGCCACCGGCGAGGCCGAAGCACTGCGCCTGAAAGGCAAGGCCCTGGCGGAGAACCCGTTGCTGGTCCAATACGAATACATCAAGCTGCTCTCCCCCAATATCCAGGCCATCATCACCGACCAGAACGCCATTTTCAATTTTTCCGATTTCATGAAAGGTTTAAAAAAATAAGCGCGGATTCCGTCGTGCATATCGTCGGCCTGACCGGGGGTTTTTGCTGCGGCAAATCGTTCGTTCTCAAGGTCCTTGAAGAACAGGGGTGCTACACCATGCGCGCCGACGACCTGGCCAAGACGATCATCGCGGCCAAGGATTCGCCCGTACTGGCCGAGATCATCGGCATGTTCGGGCCTGGGATCTACGACCGCAAGAAAGGGTTGAATAAGGCCCGGTTCAGCGAAATGCTTTTCGAAGACCCGGAAAAACGGAATTTCGTCAACACCATTGTCCACCCGCTGGTCAGCGAAGAGCGCCGGAAAAAGATCCGCGCCATCGAGGCGACCCGGATCTATGATTTCTTCATCTACGAATCGGCCCTGCTGGTGGAATCGGGCATCTACAAGGAATTCGAGAAGATCATCGTCGTCTATAGCTCCCCCGAAGTACAGCTCGCCAGGGCCCAGGCCCGGGATAAGCTGTCCCGCGCCGAGGCGGAAAAACGCATCCAATCCCAGTTCCCGCTAAAGGAAAAACTGAAGGTCGCCAATTACAGCATCGACAGCGGCGGCAGCCGCGAAAGCACCCGGGCCAACACCATGGAAGTCTTTTACCTGCTGAAAAAAGATTTTCATTTGTCTTGACATGTGCTAAAATTCATTCGTGGAGAACACGGAATACCTGGCAGAGCTCCTGGCGCAGTTTAACCTGGAACGGGGTGCTCCTGCGTCCGAAATTCTGGAAAAATACCTGGAAAAAACGCTGCAGATCAAGTTCCAGAGGATCCTGATCACCGAAGATCCCTTGAAGGAGGAATTCCTGCGCTATCACGAGGCATTCATCAAAATTCTTAAAATCCTGCAATCCATGGATCAGAAGCTGGAGATGAGCCTGTTTTCCAGCGACCAGCTGGCGAAATTCTTCTTCAACCAAGGGGTCTACGCCGTCTGCAAGGATAATTACATGCAGGCCGGGGAAAAATTCCACGAAGCCTACAAAATCAATAAAAACAACGTCTTCCTGCTCATTTATATGGGCATCATCCTGACCATCAGGAAAAACTACTACGCCGCCGAAAAATATTTCGCCGACGCCATCAAGCGCGATCCCAACAACAATGATGTCTGGTTCTACGCCGCGGAAAATTTTTTGAAAGCCGGGACCTACAACAAAGCCATCGAATACTTCGAGAAAGCCAAGAAGCTGAACCCGACCAACAACGAGATCGCCTTCCGGCTCAAGGAGTGCCGGGAGGCGATGCTGAAAAAAGCGAAACCCGGCGGTAAGGAGACCGTTTTGAGAAGGATCGTTCAATATTTCCGCAACGCCTTCGAGAAGTGAAGCATCGGGTCTGAGTCTTATTGAGATTTTTTAATAAAAACCGGCCATTGTTTTGAAAATCAGCTCGGCGTGTCGTAAAAACTGCCGGGATTTATGCGTGCCATATTTCCAATAAATGTTTCTTGCCAGACAGTTTCCTTTCAGCACGGGCAGCTTTTCGTTGACAATCAACAAAAATAACTACAAAATATTAGCATGGGGAAAATGCATTTTCCCGGTATCACCCGCACCTGGCGGAATTTCACTACCGATAGCCGGTTGGACAATGCCAAAGAGAGTTGTGTTTTTTTAAAATTTGCTATTTTTTTTGTTTTGATTGCCCAAGTAATCTGGAGCTGGGCCATTGACCCGACGAAATCCATTACCCAATATGTCCATGATGTCTGGAAGACGGAGCAAGGATTACCCCAAAATTCAATCGAGGCCATCATACAATCCCGTCAAGGATATTTATGGCTCGGTACTCAGGAAGGCATTGTCCGCTTCGACGGCGTCCGCTTTGATGTTTTTGACAAAAACAGGATCAGCGCGCTTAAAGAAAATTATATCATATCTCTGTTTGAAGATGCGGACGGCGCCTTATGGGTGGGCACGTTTGGCGGAGGATTAACCTATATTAATTTACGGGAGGAAAGATTTTTTACTTACACCAGCGCCGATGGCCTGGGGAGCAATTTTGTCTATGCCATCACTATGGATCGAAAAGGAACCACGTGGATCGGCACCACGGGAGGGATCAGCAGTTTTAAGGATGGCAAGTTTGCCACTTACACAACCCGGGAGGGGTTGGCGAATAATTTTGTTTATTCTATCTGTATCAATTCTAAAGATGAACTTTGGCTGGGCACATTGGGGGGCGGCGCCAGTCACCTGATTGATGGAAAGTTTGCCAATTACACTAAAAAAGAAGGATTAACGGATAATTCCGTGAGGGCCATACTACTTGATCGCCAGGGGAATCTTTGGCTTGGAACAGAAAACGGTTTGAATATGATGAAAGACGGTAAATTTATGGTCTATACGACTCGAGACGGATTATCCGACAATAATATTAATTCTCTTTATGAAGATCATGAAGGCAGTTTATGGGTTGGCACCTATAATGGAGGATTGAATCGAATCATCGACGGGAAAATCTCGGCATTTCCCATGCAAGAGGGATTATCAAAAAACACGGTATTCTCCATACTTGAAGATCACGAGGGAAGTTTATGGATAGGTACCGGCTCCGGCGGATTGAACCGATTAAAGGACGGCAAGATCGTCACATTTACCACCAGCGATGGATTGGCCGATGACTTGATATTGTCTGTATATGAGGATGGCGCGGGCACGATTTGGATCGGCACGGAAAACGGCGGGCTGAGTCAATATGCCAATGGCATTTTTAAGAATTTCCCTCTGTCAGACAACAAGGCGAGCAACAAGGTACAAACTATTTTAAAGGATAAAAAGAGAAATCTTTGGTTTGGAACCGGAAACGGCCTGTATGACATGAAAGACGGGGAATTAATCCATTATACCGTCGGTGAGGGCTTGCCCAACAATTCGGTCACTTCGCTTTGTGAAGCGGTTGATGGGAACTTGTGGGTGGGCACTCGCAATGGCTTGGGCCTGCTAAAAAGCGGCAAATTCTTGGTTTATCAAACCGAACAAGGCCTATCCAATAATGTGATCAAGGCGATTTTATTGGATCGGCAAAAGAATCTCTGGGTAGGCACCAATAATGGGTTGAATCGCCTGCAAAACGGCGTATTTAGAATTTACACGACCAACGATGGATTGTCCAATAATTTCATTTTATCTTTATATGAAGACAAAGACGGGATACTCTGGATCGGCACGCGCAGCGGGTTGAACCGGCTGGCCGCCGGGAAAATAACCAGTTATACGGTTGCCACCGGCATGTACAATGATGTGGTATTCCAGATCCTAGAGGATGAGAAAGAGAACCTGTGGATGAGCTGCAATAAAGGGATTTATGAGATCAGCAAAAATGAGCTCAATCACTATGCGCTGGGAAAAATCCCCCAAATTCACTCTCTGAGTTATGGGCTCGCCGATGGCATGAAAAGCAGTGAATGCTGCGGGGGGTTGCAGCCATCCGGCTGGAAGAGCCACGATGGCCGCTTGTGGTTTCCGACCATCAAGGGATTGACCGTTATCAACCCGGCCCTGAGTATCAAAAAAAATGAAATCCCGCCGCCCGTAATCATCGAACAGGTCTGGGTTGAAGGGCGCGAAGTAAAAATTAAGCAGGGCGCGGAAATGATCTTCTCCCCGGGGACCGAGAAGTTTGAGTTTCATTACACGGCACTAAGTTTTTTGGCGGCGGAGAAAGTGAGATTTAAATATCAATTGCAAGGTATTGATCGGCAGATACTCGACGCGGGCAATCAACGAGCGGCTTATTACACCAAGCTCCCCCCCGGCCATTATACTTTCAAAGTGACTGCCTGCAACAAAGACGGAGTTTGGAACACACAAGGTGCTGTTTTCCGGTTTTATTTAAGGCCTTTTTTCTATCAAACCTGGTGGTTTTACCTGATCTGCGGCATAAGCTGTGTTTTTATGGTATTGGGCATTCTCCGCTTCCGGACCAACAAACTGGAAAAAAGAGAAAAGGAATTGGAACAGCTGGTCGTGCAGCGCACAGAGCAATTAGCCAGTGCCAACAAGGAGTTGCAAAGACTTTCCATCGTGGCCAGTAAAACCGATAATGCCGTGTTTATCATGGATGCGCAGGGTAATCTGGAGTGGATCAATGAAGGTTGTGTTCGCATGCATGGCGTACCTGGCGTGACCATGGAACAATTGATTCAAAAACTGGGAACCAATATTCTTGAAGCCAGTTCCAATCCGGATATCAAAAATGTTATGGATACTGCAATCAACGAAAAGAGATCGGTCCAATATGAATCCTATCTCAAAAATGCAGCCGGAGAGACAACCTGGCTGCAAACCACCCTGACTCCCATTTTTGATGATGCCGGGAATTTATCAAAATTGGTAGCCATCGATTCCAATATCGGTAAAATCAAGGCCGCGGAGAAGGCGCTGGTGGCTGCCCGGAGGGACGCGGAGCAAGCCAACCATGCCAAGTCCGAGTTCCTGTCCCGGATGAGCCACGAATTGCGGACCCCGATGAACTCCATTTTGGGTTTCGCCCAGTTAATGGAATCGGACGAGCGGGATCCGCTGACGGCATCGCAGCACGAAAGTTTGCACCATATTCTCAAGGGCGGGCGGCACCTCCTCAGCCTCATCAATGAAGTGCTGGACCTGGCCCGCATCGAATCGGGCCGGCTGATGCTTTCAACCGAACCCGTGCCGGTGGCACCGATGGTAGGCGAAATGGTATCCATGATCCAGCCCTTGGCCAAGGTTCGCCGCATCCGCATCACCAACGCTGTACCGGCTGTGCCGGCCTACCGCATACTGGCGGATCCCAACCGCGTCAGGCAGGTTCTGCTCAACCTGCTGTCCAATGCGGTGAAATACAACCGGGAAGAGGGCCTGGTCACGGTGGAGGCGGCGGAGCGCCCAGACGGCCGGCTGCGCCTGAGCGTCACCGACACGGGCCCGGGCATCCCGTCGGATCAGCAGGCACTGGTATTCGAGCCTTTCAACCGCCTGGGCGCCGACCGAATGCCGATAGAGGGCTCCGGCATCGGCCTCACGATCTCGCGCAAACTCACGGAAGCCATGGGGGGATCCCTGGGTCTGACCAGCACGCCGGGATTGGGGTCCTGCTTCTTCATCGACCTGCCCATGAGCTTGGAGACGAGCCAAGCGCAATCCTCTGTCATCCTCGACTCCCCAGTTCCCACACCCGCCGCGCCTGGAAAAGAACATACGGTTCTGTATATCGAGGACGACTTGGCCAACCTGGCCCTCGTTCAGCACATTTTGGTTCGCCGCCCCGATCTTCGTCTCCTTTTCGCGCCGCAAGGGGACCTGGGACTCGAGCTGGCCCGAGTGCACCGGCCCGACCTGATCCTGCTGGACATCCACCTGCCCGACATCAACGGCCGCGAAGTCTGTCGCCGGCTAAAGGAGGATCCGGCTACCCGCTCCATCCCCGTGCTGATCGTGAGCGCCAGCGCCATGCCCGCTGAAATCGACTCCATGATGCAGGCGGGAGCCGTGAGCTATCTGACCAAGCCCCTGGATGTTCCGCTGTTCCTCAATACCATCGATAGGTTCCTGATCCGCCCTCCGGAGAAGACTTCATGATCGATTTGCAGCGAATCCAGAACGCCAGGATCCTGATCGCGGACGACGAGAAATCCAACGTCCTGCTGTTGGAGAAAATCCTCGCGGCCGCAGGCCACGCCAATTTCCTCTCCACTAGCGATCCGCGCCAAGTGCTGGACCTGTACCGCGCCTTTCGCCCCGACATCCTCCTTCTTGACTTCCACATGCCGTATCTGGACGGGTTTGAGGTGATGGCCATCCTGCACACGGCTTTCAAGGAGGAGGATTACATCCCCATCCTGATGCTGACCGCCGACATCACCCAGCCGACGCGATTGAAAGCGCTGGAATGCGGCGCCAAGGATTTCCTGACCAAGCCCTTCGATCAGGTGGAGGTGGTCAACCGCATCCGCAACATCCTGGAGGTGCGCCTGCTTTACACCGACCTGAAGGACCAGAACCAGGTCCTGGAGCAAAAGGTCCGGGAACGGACGCAGGAGCTCATGGAGACCCGCCTGGAGATCATTCACCGCTTGGGGCAGGCCGCCGAGTACCGCGACAAGGGAACCGGCCTGCACATCCTGCGCATCAGCTATTACTCCGCCTGCCTGGCCCGTGCCGCGCATCTGCCACGCGAGATGCATGATGTCATCCTCGCTTCCAGCCCCATGCATGACATCGGAAAAATCGGCATCCCCGACTCCATCCTCCT
>JAPKZL010000020.1 GCA_026393795.1 Candidatus Aminicenantes bacterium
AACTGCGGTAGTATTCAAATTCGAATGGCCTAGGATCTGCTGCACGATGGACAAGGGCACGCCGGCCCGGACCAATTCCATGGCCCGGGTATGACGCAGGACGTGCGGATGGGCGAGGGTCTTTGGGATTCCGCAGTCTAAAGTAAGTTTTTGAAACAGCTTGAAAAAATTTGAACGGTTGATAGAAAAAGCCTTGCCCTTCATTTCGGGATACTGCGTTAGGTAACGGGCCAGTTTTTTGACCGCCTGCATGGGCACGGAAACCATTTTTCTCATGTTCTTTTTATGGGGGTTGTGCCGCTTCAGGACGGCCATGGTGACATCGCCAGCGCGATAATCTACATCGGCCTGGTCATCGATGCCGGCGACTTCGGAGATCCGGGCGCCGGTAAAGCGCAGAAACAAAAACATGAGAAAGTAACGTCCCCTGATGCGGGCGATTCTTGACCCCGGCGCCTTTTCGCAATAATCCCGAAATTTAGCGGTCAATATTTTGAGCTGCTTTTCATTCAGGTAATCGATATTTTGCCCGGCCTGGCTTGAGAACTGCAGGCCGTAATAGGGGTTAAGGGAATTCACTTTATTAAACCTTTAAAATATGCTTTCCAAAATAAAGCTCTTCTTCTGGAGAGGCCCGGGTGATTATAAAGACATTCTTTAATTCCTTCATTCGTATAGTGATCAAACATCCATTTGACTTCCTGATCATCTCCATACTCTAAAAAACGTTGAATGATATAGAAATCGTATTTATCAAGATCGATCGCCGAAACATCTGATTCCCAAAACAGATTAGATTTGAATTTCATAAGGTTTTCGACGCGTTTTTTCACTATCACTATTATAAAATAAATGCTGCAAAATGTCATAACCTAAATGCATGCCTAACGCATTGTTGACAATAATACTATAATATAGTACTATTATGCTGTGAACAAAAAACAGCGCGTAACTTTGGCAGCAGTTTTTAAAAGGCCGACACAATCGGGAATAAGGTGGACTGACATCGAGTCAATGTTGCTTGCTTTGGGTGCAAAAATTTCCGAAGGCCGCGGATCAAGGTTACGCATCGAATTGAATAATGAGGATGCTGTTTTTCATCGCCCACATCCGGGGAAAGAAACGGATAAGGGCGCGGTTGTTTCCATGCAGCGTTTCTTGGAAAACGCGGGGGTGAAACCATGTTGAATTATAAAGAATATTTTGGTTGTGTGAATTATGATGATGAAGCAAAGATATTTCATGGAGAAATCATCAATACCAGGACGGTGATCACCTTTCAGGGCCAATCAGTCAAAGAGATTGAACAAGCGTTTAAAGATTCCGTTGACGATTATCTGGATTGGTGCAGAGAGCGAAACAAAGAACCGGAAAAGCCATTTTCCGGAAAGTTTGTTTTGCGCATTTCACCTGAGCTTCATCGCGAAATCAGCTTGCATGCAAAAGAACATCATGGCAGCATAAATTCGTTTATCGTTGAGACACTGAAAAAAGAAATTGAAACTCATCACCGTTAGAGCCTTATAGCAAATTCAAAATTTGTTCTAAAAAACTAACAAATTTTAGAATTTGCTATCTAAGGCTCTTATCCAGCTCTGCTGGGTTAGAGCCTTATCCTCCCTTGCAGGGGACTTCGCAGCTCTGCTGGGTTAGGGCTGAACGGTTAATTGTCAGCGAATATTGCCTTTTTCATAAAACCGACGTTTTCTGTGCCGTTACTATCTGAACCCCAGATACTACAAGAACGATATCGCGTCCCTGAAAGGTTATTTAAAAATCGTTAAGTTTCACAATGATCGCAAAATACAACACAATAAACATTTTGTTGTGACAAAACGCCGGGAATCCGCCTGAATTGGGATATGCCCTTCTTTATTTATGGCCTGACAAAACTCCAGCGCTGACCATTGCAATTTTTAAATATTTCTTTTAACATTACATTATTGGAAAAAATTTTTTTCCTATAAGTCCGGTATCCAGTCGGCGAAAGGAAAATAAAAGGTATGGGAGCAATGAATGGGCCAAGCGAAAAAACCAATAAAAAGTGAAGAAAAGGCAAAAAAGATGAAAACGAACAAGAAAGACAAAAAAAACCTGACTGAAAAAAAGAATCCGGGCACTGCCCTTGGCGCCGCGCTTGAAAAAGATCCCGGCTCGGCCGCCGCAACAGAGAGCCATCCCAAAACCGGCTTTCCCATCGTAGGCATCGGCGCCTCGGCCGGCGGGCTGGCGGCCTTTGAGGCCTTCTTTTCCGGCATGCCCACCGGCAGCGAGCCCGGCATGGCCTTTGTGCTGGTGCAGCACCTGGCCCCGGACCACAAGAGCATCTTGACCGACCTCATCCGCCGCTACACCCGTATGAAAGTGTTCGAGGTCGAGGACGGCATGGTAGTGCAGCCAAACTGCGCCTACATCATCCCGCCAAATCGCGACATGGCTTTTCTGAACGGCTCGCTGCAGCTGCTGGAACCGTCCGCGCCGCGCGGCCAGCGCCTGCCCATTGATTTCTTTTTCCGCTCCCTGGCCCAGGACCAGCGCGAGCGGGCCATCGGCATCATCCTCTCGGGTACCGGCAGCGACGGCACGCTAGGGTTGCGCGCCATCAAGGCCGAAGGCGGCATGGTCATGGTCCAGAATCCCGCCTCCACCGAGTACGACGGCATGCCGCGCAACGCCATCGGCACCGGGCTGGTGGACTACGAGCTGCCACCAGCCGAGATGGCGCCCCATCTTATCGCCTACGTCGCGCACGCCTTCGGCAGGTCTCCCCTGCCCGCTGCCGCCCCGACGCCCAAGATCGAGAATGCGCTGAAGAAGGTCTTCATCCTGCTGCGCGCCCAAACCGGCCACGACTTTTCTCAGTACAAGCCCAGTACCATCAACCGCCGCATCGAGCGGCGCATGGCGGTCCACCAGATCAGTACGGTTGAGGGCTACGTCAAGTATCTGCACCAGCTGCCGGCCGAAGTGGAGGCGCTGTTTTGCGACCTGTTGATCGGCGTGACCAATTTTTTCCGTGACCCAGAGGCATTCAAGACGCTCGAGGAAAAGGTCATCCCCAACCTCTTTGCCGACAAACCCGCGGGCTCTTTGATCCGCGTTTGGTCGCCGGGCTGCTCCAGCGGCGAGGAGGCCTA
>JAPKZL010000021.1 GCA_026393795.1 Candidatus Aminicenantes bacterium
CCTTTCGTCCTGCAGGCGGCCGAAGTGATCAAGGCCGCGATGGATATCCTGGAACTGCGGCTGGCCAAAACCCAGCCCAGCCAGCGAGGCTGCATGCTGCTGGCCACGGTCAAAGGCGACATCCACGATATCGGTAAAAACCTGGTCGACATCATCCTGCGCAGCAACGGCTACCGGGTCGTCAACCTCGGCACCAACAAGGGCGGCGCCGATATAGCCGCCGCCGTGGAAGCTCATGCTCCCGACCATGTGGGCTTGAGCGCGTTGCTAGTCAAATCCACTTTGGAAATGACCGAAATCCTGCGCCATTTGGAAGAAAAGAAGATTCGCGTCCCGGTCATTTGCGGCGGGGCGGCGCTGACCCCCGCTTTCGTCGATGCCGCCCTGCGTCCGCTTTATCGCGGCAAGGTGTTCTACGCAGCCGATGCGTTCGCGGCCTTGAAGATCATGAACAGAGGTACCGCAGCTGCGGCAGATTCGGTTCCCAGGAAAAGAAAACCGGCAGCGGCCGCGGTCGTCCGTTCGCTACCGACCCCTTTGCGGGCGCCTTTTTCAGGGACGCGCGTCGTCCATTGGACCCTGGACGACATTCTCCCGTGGCTGGACAAGAAGACCCTTATCAAATCCCGCTGGCGCATGAAGGAGGGAGCCGAGGCGGAGCAATTCTATGCCGAGAGCCTCAGCCTTTTACGCGAAAAAAAAATAACCCGTTTTGCCGGTGTTTACGGCTATTTTAACTGCCGCCGCTCCGGGAAAAACAGCCTGCTGCTCAGCAGCGGCGGCAAAGAGTTCATTCTGACCTTCCCGCGCCGCAATCATGTCTCCCTGGCCGATTATTTCAATGAAAACGGGGACTTGGCGCCAATTTTCATCGTCAGCTGCGGCGATGCGATCTCTCGCCTGGAAATGGAGCTGTATAACTCCGACCAGTACAGTCGCTACCTCATCGTGCACGGCTTCGGCACCCAACTGGCCGAAAGCCTGGCCGCGAAGATGCACCAGCACATCCGGCAGGAACTGGGCTTGGCCGGGAAGCGCGGCAAGCGTTTCAGCCCCGGATTCCCGGCTTGGCCGGAGTTGGCCGACCAGGAGACCCTGATCAGCCTGCTGCAGGCGCAAAGGATCGGGGTCAGCTTGAGCGAAAACTGCCAGTTAATCCCCGAATTGAGCGTCAGCGCCATGGTTGTCTGCCATCCCCAGGCAAAATATTTTTAATGGCCAATCGAAGCGTTCGCTTGTTGCCGACGCCGGCCCGTGTGAAAATTATTGCCAGGTGACACAAATGGAAAACGAGACAACCGACGGCCGCGGGGCTGAAGCGGCGGGGGAAATTTCCGCGCTTGAAAGCAAAATCGAATTTTGGCGGCAAAGGATAAGCCTTCTTCTGGGACCGCTGCTGTCACTGGTCATCTGGCTCATCCCCATGCCCGGCCTGAATCGACAAGCCCACGCTCTGGCCGCCATCATCGGCTGGATCGTCGTTTGGTGGATCGGCGAACCGATACCCATCCCCGTCAGCGCCGTCTTGGGGGCCGTGCTGTGCATTCTTGCCGGCGTAGCCGATGCCAGAACGGTTTTAGCCCCTTTTGCCGAACCGACCATCTTCCTGTTTCTTGGCAGTTTCATCCTGGCCCGGGCCATGGGCGTTCATGCCCTGGACCGGAGGTTCGCCTACGCCATCATGTCCATGGGCTGGATCGCCGACAAATCCTGGCGCATACTTTTCGCTTTCGGAGCTATCACCGCCTTCATTTCAATGTGGATCAGCAATACGGCGACCACGGCCATGATGCTGCCGATCGGCATCGGAATCGTCAGCGCCATGTCCGACCTGCAGGAGAAAAAAACCGGCCGAAAAACGGATCCGGCCCGTTCCCGTTTCGCGACCGGGATGATGTTGATGGCCGCATACGCTGCTTCCGCCGGCGGCATCGGCACGCCGGTCGGAACTCCGCCCAACCTCATCGGCATCGCCATGATCGAAAAATTCTGCGGGGTCAAAATACCATTTTTCAAATGGATGCAGTTTGCCCTACCCATGCTCGTTGTCATGTACGGCTTGCTGTTCCTTCTGCTCTATTTTTTGCACAAGCCGGAAATGCCGCTGCTGGCTGGGAGCCGGGATTTCATGCGCCAGGAGCTGGCCAAACTCGGTCCCTGGAGCCGCGGCCAGAAAAATTCTCTGGCCGCTTTCCTGGTCACGGCCTGCCTGTGGATCATTCCCGGCTTTCTGGCTATTTTTTGCAGCGCCTCCGCTCCGCTAAGCAAATGGTACGGCCTGAGGCTGCCCGAAGCCGTTGCCGCCCTGATCGGAGCGATGTTGCTGTTCGTGCTGCCGCTGGATTGGAAAAAGAGACAATTCACCATTTCCTGGCGCCAGGCCGTGGCCATCGACTGGGGCACCTTGCTGTTGTTCGGCGGCGGACTGAGCTTGGGCAGCCTGATGTTCAGTACCGGCCTGGCCGAACGCGTCGGCCAGGGGCTTTTACACCTGTCGGGGGCGGAATCGCTGTGGGCCATCACCGGGGCGGCGGTATTCATCGCCATCGTCGCCAGTGAAACGACCTCCAATACCGCCGCCGCCAACATGGTCGTTCCCGTGGTCATCGCCCTGGCGTTGGCTGCGAAAGTCAACCCGGTGCCGCCGGCCCTGGGCGCCATCCTGGGCTGCAGCTGGGGATTCATGCTCCCGGTATCGACGCCGCCGAACGCCATCGTCTACGGATCGGGGATGGTGCCCATCACCAAAATGATCCGCGCCGGGCTGCTTTTCGACCTGAGCGGCGGTTTGGTCATTTGGGCGGTTCTGCGCCTGCTGCTGCCCCTTATCGGCCTGGCCTGAGGCCCATGGGCTGAGTTGACAATTGGCCCCAGTCTTTCTATAATAAAAGCAATGAAAACAATGAAAACAGGATTGGTAGGACCATTATTTTATGGATGAATTCATCTGCCCCGACGAGCTGGGCAATCAATTTCCGCTCTTGCTCCAGAAAAACCTGGCCGCGATCGAGACGGCCTTCAACCTGGATATCTCCCTGCGCGGCAACAAGATCATGTATTCCGGCAGCGCTCCCCAGGCCAAGAAATTCAAGAAATACCTGCTGCATCTTTCGCGCCTCGCCGCCGGAAACAACGGGCTTCGCAACCACGATGTCCTGTTCAGCCTGAACCTGGTGCTTGACGGAAAAATCGACGAATTGCCTGAAAAGTCATTGACCAACAACGGCATCAGAGTGGACGGCAAGGAGGTCTTTGCCAAAACCTCCAACCAGCAGGCCTATGTCCAGGCGCTGCGGGAAAAGAACCTGATCTTCGGCATCGGGCCGGCCGGCACCGGCAAGACCTTTTTGGCTATCGCCATGGCCTTGAACTCCCTGATTAACAAGAAAGTGGAGCGCATCGTCCTGACGCGGCCGGTCGTGGAGGCGGGCGAAAAGCTGGGGTTCCTGCCCGGCGACATCCAGCAGAAGATCAACCCCTACCTGCGTCCGCTGTACGACGCCCTGTACTTCCTCATCGGCTTCGAAAGAACGGCCGAACTGATCGAAAAGGGGATCATCGAGATCGCCCCGCTGGCGTACATGCGCGGCCGCACCATCAACGATGCCTTCATCATTCTCGATGAGGGCCAGAATACCGTCAATTCGCAGATGAAAATGTTCCTCACCCGTTTCGGGCTCAATTCGCGCGTCGCCATCACGGCCGATATCACCCAGATCGACTTGAGCGAACCGAAGAAATCGGGCATATTCAAAGCCATCGAGATCCTGAAAAACGTGCCGGAAATCGCGGTCATCCGCCTGACCAACAAAGATGTCGTCCGTCATCCCCTGATCCAGAAGATCATTGAGGCTTACGCCAGGGCGGAAAAATGAATTTCGACCTGGAATTGAAAAAAAAGCAAAAACTGCCGGCGGTCACCGGGAGGGGGAGCACATCGCGCGGGAAACTTCTGATCCGCCTCGCCTTCCTGCTCATCATTTCTTACATCAGCTATCGGCCGCCCTTAAAAACAGTCAGCGGCCCATCCTTGAAGCTCGGCGACATCGCTGGCGAAGATATCGTCATCCGCAGGGACATGACCGTGGAAGACAGGGAGATGACCGAGGCCAAGCGCAAGGAAGCCAAGGCGAGCCTGAGTCCGGTCTACGAATTCAGCGAGCAGAAGAGCGCCAGCAGTCAGATGCTGTTCAACGAGTGGTTCAAGTTTTTCAAGGGCGCACGCCAGGATTGGGCCAAGGGCCGGGTGAAGCCGGAACAACTCCGTTCCCAAATCAGCGCCAATTTCGGCATCGAACTGTCGGCCGCGGCCATCCAGGAACTGCTCAGGGCCAATACGTTCGCCAAGATCGACCTGCATCTTTTGCTTCAGGAAGTGGCCGGCTGGGAGGAAAAGGGGATACTCTTTTCCAAAATCGGCATTCCTAGGGGTCGAGACGACTTCATCACGATTTATTCAGAAAAAAAAGGCTTTTCCCAGGCAAAAGTGGCCGATCTGTTCGATCTGAACGAAATAAAAGGCAAGTTGAACGATTTACTAATGAATTTCTCCCTGCAAAACAACGAAAAAGTGATCTTGACCCCGATTCTCCTGGAATATATCAGCGTCAATGTCTCTTTTTCGAAAATATTGACCCGCCTTCAGGAGGAAAAGGTCCTGGCCCAGGTCAACCCGGCTTTCATCCAGCTGAAGCAAAACAAGATCATCCTGCGCCGCGGCGATGAGATCAGCACAGACCACCTGCGCCTGATCCACCTGATCAGCGCCGAAGAAAAAACCGGCAAAAATAAAATTCCAGGCATTTTTCTCGTTTTCACCCTTCTCGCCATCTTATTCTATTTTTTCTGGCGGTTGCACGCCTTGACCCAGATCGGGGGGATCAACCGCCCGAAGCTCGATTTTGTCGGCGCCATGACCTTCATCGCCTGCGCCGTAAGCTACCGGCTGGCGATTTTCATCTACCCGCTGGTCTTGAACAATATTGCCCAGAACATCCACATCGACAACGCCGTCATGGTTTACGGCATTCCGTTCGCGATCGGGTCGCTGCTCATCGCTTTTCTGTTCAGTCTGCAGAGTGCGGTCACTTTTTCGATCATCAATGCCATCATCAGCGGCATCATCTGCGATTGGGATTTCAAGGTCATGCTCTTCGTTTTGTCCGGCAACCTGGCGGTGGCCTTCGGCGTCGAATATTACCAGCGCTTGAAGCGTTCCTCGATCCTGAAAGCCGGTTTTTTTTGGCTGCTCCCGGTCAACATGTCGCTCTGCCTGATGTTCGCACTCAGCAAGGCGAATTTAAACTGGCGCAGCTTGGCTTTTTTCGTCAGCATGGGAATCGTGTCGGCCTTGCTGTCGGTTTTTATCGCCAATTTCATGATTCCACTCTGGGAAGTCATCTTCAAGGTGGTCACCGACCTGAAGCTGGTCGAGATCACCAATTTGAACCTGCCGGTGTTCCGCGAGATGCTCGAGAAGGCGCCGGGGACCTACCATCATTCGCAGATGGTGGCCTCCCTGGCCGAGTCGGCCGCCCAGGAACTGCAACTGTCGCCGATCCTGGTGCGGGCCATGGCCCTATACCACGATGTCGGGAAAATCGACAACCCGCAGTTTTTTACCGAGAATTCTTCGGTGTACGAGAACCCCCATACCCAGCTGACGCCCCGGGACAGCGCCAAGATCATCATCGCCCACATCGGTCTTGGCCTGGAAAAAGCGAATGCGCTGAAATTGCCCCGCAAGGTCGCGCAAGCCATCGAACAGCACCACGGGACCAAATTGGTCAAATATTTCTATGAAAAAGCCAGGAAAAGCAGCTCCGGCCAGCTCGACGATTTTGACGAAAACATGTTCCGCTATCCGGGCAAAAAACCGCAGGAGATCGAGCAGGTGATCATCATGCTGGCCGACCAGGTAGAGGCGGCGTCAAAAAGCCTCTCAGCGCCCAAGGACCAGGACATCAAAAACGTCATTGAGCAGATCATCAGCGCCGACAGCGCTGAGAATCAATTCGTCGAATGCAAGGACCTGACCTTCAAAGCCCTGAACATCATCGCCGGCAGCTTCTACAACAAGCTGGCCTCCATCTATCACCAGCGCATCGCGTATCCAGGTTTTGATTTTCAGAAAGAGCCCGCCCATGATACAAATCCTCAATAACGGTTATTGTTTTGATAAAAAGGCATTGCTGCGAGCCATCCGGCGCGTCACCGCCGAGCTGCATTTCCGGGGAGCGGTGACCGTCAAGATCGCCGCCGACGACGAGGTGCGGCGGTTGAACAAGCAGTACCGCCGCCAGGATCGCGTTACCGAC
This sequence comes from Candidatus Aminicenantes bacterium, assembly GCA_026393795.1. Classification (NCBI taxonomy): domain Bacteria; phylum Candidatus Aminicenantota; species Candidatus Aminicenantota bacterium. Next base: position 6,318 of record JAPKZL010000021.1, read on the forward strand.
GTCTTGAGTTTCGCCCTTGGGGAAAAGCTGCCCGACGGTCTATACGCCGGCGATATCCTGATTTGCTGGAGCCTGGCTGAAAAGCAAGCCCGGGAAAACAACCATTCGCTGCAGAAGGAAATGCTGCTGCTGATGATCCACGGCTTGCTGCACTTGAACGGCTACGACCATGAAAAGGACAAGGGGGAAATGCTGGCCCTGCAGCAGCGTCTGTTTGCCATGCATGCCGGTGAGCTTGCATGACCGTCGCCGTCCTGATCGTCCTGTACCTGGTGACCATCCTGTTCTACCTGCTGGAAAGCAGTTTTGAAAGCTTTTCCCGGATCTCGCTGGCAAAATTCCTCAAGGGCCTGCCGGCCAGACGCAAGCCCGACTTCGCTTTCGTCGAGAAGTTCGACCTGGTCATCCATTCATTGGAAACGGTGGTTTTTCTCCTGCAGATCATTCTGCTGATCTGGACGTTCCAAGTGCTGCAAAACGCCATCCCTTCGGCCACCTCCAGGATCCTGCTCATCGGCTTGCTGTACCTGGTCTTCTTCAACCTGGTCTTCTATATCGCCGCCTATGTGAACCGCGAAAAGGTCCTGCGCAGCCTGCTGTTCCTTTTCCCGGTCGCCTGGACGATATTTTATCCCCTGAATTTCATCTTCAAGGTCTTCCTGAAGGAGAGCCCGGCCGATGCCAGAGAGGACCAGAATGAGGACCTGAGCGACGAGCAATTGGAGGTTTTCCTCGAAGAGGGGGCCAAGGAGGGGGTGATCGAAAAGGAAGACCAGGAGATGATCGAGAGCGTCCTCGAATTCGGGGACACCCTGGTCAAGGAAATCATGACCCCGCGCGTGGACATGATTTACGTGCATATCGACTCCAGCCTGGACGAGATCATCGCGGTGATCACCCACAAGAAAAAATCGCGCTTGCCGGTGGTCGGCGACAGGATGGACCATGTCGAAGGCATCATCCTGGCCAAGGACGTGTTCAATTACTGGGGCCGCAGCGAGTTCAACATCCGCGAAATTCTCCGGCCGCCCTTTTTCATCCCCGAGACCATGCGCATCCTGGAATTGCTCAAGGAGCTGCAGAAGACCAAGCAGAAATTCGCCATCGTCATTGACGAGTTCGGCGGCGTGTGCGGGGTAATCAGCATGGAGGACGTGATCGAGGAGATCGTCGGCGAGATCAAGGACGAATACGATGAGGATTTGGAGCCCATCGTCCGCGACCGCGACGGCTTCATCGTCCAGGGTGATCTCGCCATCTACGAATTGAACGAAGCCCTGAAGATCGAAATAGACGACAACGAGGATTATCAAACCGTCGCCGGCCTGATCAGCTGCAAACTGGGCAAAATCCCGGGGCTTCATGACCAGGTGACCGTTGAAGGCTATGTTCTCGAAGTCCTGGAAGTCGACAAAAACCGCATCAAAAGAGTGCGCATCTACCGTGAAAAAGGGTAAAAGCCGGCATTCGGGCTATGTCGCCCTGCTGGGCCGGACCAATGTCGGCAAATCGACATTCATCAACGCCTTGTTGAAGACAAAGGTGGCCATCGTCTCCGACAAACCACAGACCACGCGCCGGAGGATCCTGGCCATCAAGACCAGCGAGCGCGGCCAGATCGTTTTCTTCGACTGCCCGGGCATCCACAAGCCCCATTTCAAGCTGAACGAACTGATGATGAAGGCGGTCAACGACGCCCTGGCCGACGCCGACCTGATCCTCTATTTCATCGACCTGGCGTTTCCAAAGCAAGACGATTTTGTCATCTCGCTGCTGGAAAAAGCCGGTAAAAAGGTTTTTTTAGTGATCAACAAGATCGACAAGTTGAACAAGGGCAAGGTGCTGGAAAAAATCCAGCACGAGAAGGATCTTTTCCCCTGGCAGGAAATCGTGCCCATCTCGGCGCTCCGCGGCGACAACCTCGATCTGATCGAAGAGCTGATCTTCGCTTGCCTCCCGGAGGGGGAAAATTTTTTCCCCGACGACGAATACACCCAGCAATCGGAGAATTTCTTCATCGGCGAATTGATCAGGGAAAACATGCTGCCCTGGATCGAAGACGAACTCCCCTTCAGCACCACGATCAAGGTGGCCGAGATAAAGGACAGGGGGGAGGTCGTCCTGGTGCGGGCGGAAATCTTTGTCGAATCGAGCTCGCAAAAAAAAATCATCATCGGCAAGAACGGCCGCATGATCAAGCAAATCGGCCAGACGGCGCGGCAAACCCTGGAAGCATACTATGAAAAAAAGGTTTTTCTGGATCTGTTCGTCAAAATTGTCCCGGGCTGGCGGAATTCCTACCAGGTGATCCAGGAAATTTTGCGCTAAGCGGGCTTTTTATTTTAGCCGCGGCGGTTCGAGGCAGGAAATGGTTGCTATTTATCCCCACTTATAATAAAATATTCAATTAAAAATATGTTTAATATAAATACTTTACGAAGCAAAATTTTGCTTTCGTTCGTCCTGATCAGTTCGGGCTACATCGCCATTGCCTATTTCATCGTCATGGGCGGCATCAACGCCAAGTTCCTGGTCTTTTTAATTCTGACCGTCCCCCTGCTCCTTTTCATCGTGATCGTCGTCTGGACCAACAACCATCTGTCCAAGCCGATCCAATTGCTTAAAAACGGCATCGAAAAAATCAGCTACGGGGACCTGTCGCACCGCATCTCCGTTACCAGCGACAATGAATTTTCGTTTCTGGGCAGCCAATTCAATGAAATGGCCGAAAAAATCGAAACCATGATGCGCCAGATCGAGTCGACGCACAAGGATCTGGAAAACCAGGTCCATACGCGAACGGTGGAATTGAAGGAAGCCAACAAGAAGCTGCAAATCGCGATCCAGGAGCTTCGCGACACCCAGCAACATATCATCCAGACTGAAAAGCAAAAATCGCTGACCGCCATCGTCTCGGGCTTCGCCCATGAAATCAACAATCCGCTGACCGGGATCCTGGGTTATGTCGACTTGCTGACCATCCGCGATGACATCACTCCCTACACCAAGGAAAAGCTGGTCAGCATCCAGAAACAGGCGTTGCGCATCAAGACCATCATCGACCAGCTGAACCAGTTGAATCCGGACATGGACCAAGTCAAGATGGAAATCAACATCGCCAACATGCTTGAAAAACTGGTGAAAGTCGTTTCCAGCCGCCCGGAAAACAGCGATGTCACCATTGAAAAACACGATTTTGACCAAGAAATCATTGTCCTGGGCAACCATTTTGCCCTGTGGCAGGTATTCGAGGGCATCGTTGAAAATGCCATCGAAGCGCTGAAGGAAAACAATATCCCAAACGGCAAGATCACCATCAACTTGAAAAAATCGATGGATGGCCAGAACATCATCGTCGATGTCATGGATAACGGCGGCGGTTTCAACAATCTGGAAAAGGCATTCGATCCTTTTTACACCACCAAGAACCGGACGCAGAAAAAAGGCATCGGCTTGACCATTGCCTACAACATCATCCAGGAACACGCGGGCAATATCGTGATCAGCAACAACGATCAGCACGGGGCCACGGTATCGGTATACTTGAAAATGAACAGCAGAAAATTCAAAAACCAAAAGCAAGTGGAGGAAAAATAATGCTCAAGACGATGAGAAGCAAAAAGAAGTCGCTTTCCTGGATCCTGTGGCTGCTCATACTGGCGTTCGTCGGATTCATTTTCGTGCAGTGGGGATCGGGGCGTTTCGAATCGGGTGGCCTGGATAGAGACGTGGCCGCGGTCGGCAGCAAGCGGATCAGCGGTGAGAATTTCCAAAAAGATCTGACCCAGAGCTTGGCCATGTACAGCAAGCAGTTCAAGAATAATTTCAGCCGCTCGCTGATCAACCAGCTGGGCATCGCCGAGCAGGTCCTGCAAGGCATGGTCAATGCGCTGATCATCGAAATGGAAGCGGACAAGCTGAACCTGAGCGTCAGCGAGACCGAATTGAAGGATGCCATCCGCTCCTATCCGGCTTTTCAGCGCGACGGCGGCTTCATCGGCTCCGAAGAGTATGAGCGGCTGCTCGCCTACAACCAGATCAAGGTGCTTGACTTCGAGGAAGGGCTCAGGAAGGAGCTTCTAGCCGACAAGTTGAAGGAATTGCTGACCAGCGGCCTGGCCCTCGACTGGAACTCGATCGAGGAGGATTACCGCAAGGAAAACGACAAGGCCGAGCTCGAAACCATCGCTTTCAAGAGCGAGGCAGTGAAAGAGGAACCGGCGTTCAGCGCGGCCGAGCTTGAGGAATTCTATCAGGACAACAAGAATTTGTTCAAAAGCCACGAAAAAAGATCAGGCCAGATGCTGGTCCTGAAATTCGCCGATTTCAAGAAGGACGTGGTCATCCCGGAGAAAGAAGCCTTCGCCTATTTCCAAAAAAACAGGAGCATGTTCAAGGTCCCGGGGAAAACGAAAATCAGCCGCATCTGGGTCCCGTACACGCCGCAGGATCGCGACGACGTGTTGAAAAGAATGGAGGCGGCAACCGCGATATTGACCGGCCAGAACTTTGCCGATAAAGCCCGGGAATTGTCCAGCGATGAAAAGGCCAAGGATGGGGGAGACTGGGGGTATTGGGGCTGGCAGAATTTTTCCAACCAGGAACGAAGCATGATCGACAACCTGAAACAGGGGGAGATATCCTCGCCCATTGACGCCCAGCAGGCGTTTTCCATCCTGTACGTTTCAGAAAAAATCGAAGAAAAACAGGAAACCTACGGAGAGATCAAGGCGAGAATCACCAGCCTGCTGGAGAACGAGCAGTTGAAAAAGCTGGTCAACGATAAAATCGGCAAGCTCTACGCAAAGATCAAGGAAGCCAACGACCTCAAGCAGGGCGAGGACAAGCAGAAAATGCCGCTGCTTCCCAGCGGCCTACTGGCGGCGGGCGATTCCATAAAAAACATCGATGAGATGGGGTACATTTCCCAGAAGCTCTTTACCCTGCGCGAGAACGAGATCGCGCCGCCCATGGAATTCCCGGAAGGGTTCGCCATCGTCCAGTTGCTGCGCATCGTCAAGCCGGAAGTTGAACCCTTCGAGAAGGTCAAGGATCAGGTGAAGACGCAAATGCTGTCCGCGAAAAAACTGCAGCTGCAGCTGGCCAAAGCCCAGGCCGTCGGTGCCGAATTGCAGAAGCTGGCCGACGATAAAAAAATCGCCGCCTACCTGGCCAAGGAGAACCTCAAGCCCGAAAGCGTCACCTATCAACGGGGAAATCAGCTGTCGGGGTTCCCGGTCCGGCCGGGCCTGGACGAGGCCATTTTCCAGATGCGCGAGAACGCCTATTCGCTCCCGCTGACCTTCGGATCCGAGGCGGCGGTCATCGTCAAGCTGAAGAGCAAGAAAATCGTTTCGGCCGAGGAATTCGCCAAGCAGAAGGATGGCTATTACCGGAAAAAACTGGCCGAGGCCGAAAACAGCATGTTTGGCTCGTATATCATGAGTCGAAGGAACGAGCACAAGATCAGCTTCAATGCCGAGATTTTTGAAAAAATAAAAGAATACGCCGTATCGCGCTTCCGTTGAGGAGTCACCATGGAAAACCAACAAGTGAAGGGAATGCCCGAAGGGGCGTACGACGTCCTGCCTCCCGGAAAAGAATATGTCCCCTACGTACCTGCCGGCCAGATCATCCCCGAGATGACCGTCCGCGCCGTCGTCCTGGGATTGATCATGGCGGTGCTCTTTTCTGCCGCCGCCGCCTTTCTCGGCTTAAAGATCGGCCAGGTGTTCGAGGCGGCCATCCCGATCGCCATCATCGCCGTCGGCGCCGGTCAATGGTTCAAGCGCAAGAGCACCATCCTGGAGAACGTCATCGTGCAGTCGGTCGGAGCCGCTTCCGGCCTGGTCGTGGCGGGCATGATATTCACTCTGCCCGCCCTATTCATCCTGAAATTGGATCAGAAGATCGGTATTAACCTGTTCAAGCTGTTCGCCGCCTCGCTTCTCGGCGGCACACTGGGCATCCTCTTCCTGATCCCGTTCCGCAAGTATTTTGTCAAGGAGATGCACGGCCAGTTCCCGTTCCCCGAGGCGACCGCCACCGCCCAGATCCTGGTGGCCGGCGAAGCGGGAGGGGCCCAGGCCAAGGTCCTGGTCTGGAGCATGATCATCGGCGGCATCTACGATTTCCTCATCCTCTCGGTCAACGCTTTCAGCGAAGTGTTCACCACGCGCATCGTGCCGCTGGGCCAGTCGCTGTACGAGAAATGGCGCTTGGTTTTCAAAATGGACGCCCTGTCGTCGGTGATGGGCATCGGCTACATCATCGGTTTCCGCTACACCGCCATCATCGCCGCCGGCTCGCTGCTCTCCTGGTTCCTGCTGGTGCCTCTCGTCGCCTATTTCGGGCGCTTCATCCCCGCTGAAATCATCACTCCCGGCACCAAGCTGATCGCGCAGATGAGCGCCGAGGAAATCTTCAAATTTTATGTCCGCTTCATCGGCATCGGCGCCATCGCCATGGCCGGAGTCATCAGCATCATCAAGTCATCGAAGGTCATCGTGCAGGCGTTCTCGATGAGCATCCGTCAGATCGCGAAGAAAGGGGCCGGGCACGCCGACAGCAAGCCCGAGCGCACCCAGACCGACCTGAACATGAAATACGTACTTCTGCTCCTGCTGGTCACCGCCGTGCTGCTCTTCCTGTTCTACCGTTTTTCGGTGCTCGCCGCTGTCGCCCAACCATTCAGGCTGAGCCTGATCGCCATGCTGACCGTCTTTGTGATCTCCTTCCTATTCACGTCGGTCTCGGCGCGGGCCATCGCCATCGTCGGCACCAACCCGGTCTCGGGCATGACCATGATGACGATCCTGCTCAGCAGCCTGGTGCTGGCCTCTTTCGGGCTGAGCGGCGACTTCGGCATGATGGCGGGATTGCTGATCGGTGTGGTCGTATGCACGGCCTTGTCGATGGCCGGCGGCTTCATCACCGACCTGAAGGTCGGCTACTGGCTTGGCGCCACCCCCATCCGCCAGCAGTATTCCAAGTTCATGGGCACGATTGTGGCCTCGGCCACGGTCGGCCTGGTCATTTTCCTTCTCAGCCGCACCTACGGTTTCGACCCGACCACGCCGGGCGCGCTGACCGCCCCGCAAGCCAATGCCATGGCCACGATCATCAAACCGCTGATGGATCCCCATGCCCAGATGCCGTGGATCCTGCTGGGAATCGGGGCCCTGTTCATTCTGGCCATCGACATGATCAGTATCCCGCCCTTGGCTTTCGCGCTGGGGATGTACATCCCGATCGAGTTGAACACGCCGCTGGTCATCGGCGGTCTCATCGCCCTGCTGGTGGGCCGCTCCAGCCCCGACAAGGAGCTGTCCAACCGGCGCGTCGAGCGCGGCACGCTGATCGCCTCCGGGTTCATCGCCGGCGGGGCCATCATGGGCGTCATCGGGGCGCTGGTGAAATTTGTTTCCATCAAGTATTTCCAGAAGGAAAATCCCTTCTACTACCTGACCTGGGGCAGCCGGGTCATCCCCGGTGAACTTTGCGCCTTGGTGATGTTCGTCCTGATCTGCCTCTATCTGTACTGGGACGCCAGAAGGGCCAAGTAGGGGAGACCATGGAAAAGGAAAAGATCGCCCAGGCTATTGAGATCCTGAATGAGCTGGACATCGACCTGTGGATGGTCATCGATCGCGAGTCTGGGATCATCTCCGACCCGGTCATGGATTTCGTCGTCGGCTGCCACGCCACCTGGCTTTCCTTCTTCCTTTTCTCCAGGAGCAAAGAGACGCACGCCATCGTCGGCAACCTCGACGTGGAGACGTTCCGCCGTGCCGGTCTTTTTGACAGGGTGGCGGCTTACAAGGGCAGCCCGCGGGAAGACCTGCTGCGCCTCCTGCAGCGCCTGGCGCCGAGGAAGATCGCCATCGATTACTCCCCGGACTGCGCCGCGGCCGACGGCCTGACCCACGGCAACTACCTGAAGCTGCTGGAGCTGCTGCAGGGGACCGTCTTCGCCGACCGGCTGGTTTCGGCCGAGAACGTAATCGCCAAGTTGCGCGGCCGGAAATCGGCCGAGGAAATCCGCCGGCTGCGAACGGCCTGCGAGAAGACGCTAGACATCTACGGCCGCGTCGCCAAGGCGGCTAAGCCGGGGATGAGCGAAAAGGAACTTGCCGGCTGGATCACCCGTCAGCGTGAACGGATGGGGTTGGAAGCCGCCTGGGACATCGACAGCTGCCCGGCCGTTTTCAGCGGCCCCCAGGAAGTGGGCGCCCACTCGGCGCCCACCGGCAACGTCCTGAAGCCGGGCCATATCTTCAACATCGATTTCGGGGTCAAGGTGGACAAATACTGCTCCGATTTGCAGCGTACCTGGTACATCCTGCGCCCTGGCGAAAATAACGCGCCGCCGGACGTGCAGCGCGGCTTTGCCGTCCTTCTCGAATCGATCCGCCTCGCCTTCGCGGCCCTGAAGCCGGGGGCGCGCGGACTGGACATCGACCGCATCGCGCGCCAAGCCATCGTTTCGCAAGGGTACGACGAATACCCCCATGCCCTCGGGCACCAGGTCGGGCGCGATGCCCACGACGGCGGCGCCCTGCTGGCCCCCGACTGGGAACGCTACGGCAATCTGCCCTTCGTTCCACTGGAAAAGGACCAGGTGTTCACCATCGAGCCGCGCATCTACATCAAGGATTACGGGGTGGCCACGGTCGAGGAGATGGCGGTCATCACCGCCAACGGCGCCGAGTATCTGTCGCGCCCGCAGCAGGAACTGCTCCTGATCAAACCGGGCCGATAAAACAGCATGAACGAAACGGCGCTCAAGATAAAAAAACCCGATTGGCTGAAGGCCTCAATCCCGTCCGGCGACGACTATTTTCGCCTGAAGAGCAAGCTTGCGGAAAAAGGCCTGCCCACCATCTGCCAGAGCGCCCGCTGCCCCAACATAGCCGAATGCTGGAACCACAATCAGGCCACCATCCTGGTCATGGGAGCCGTTTGCACGCGTGACTGCCTGTTCTGTTCGGTACCCGGCGGGATCCCCGCCGACCTTGACGAGGCGGAGGATCAAAAGGTCCTGGAGATGGCCGAACTGATGGACCTATCCTACCTGGTCATCACCTCGGTTACCAGGGACGACCTGCCGGATAAGGGGAGCGGTCATTTCGCCAAGATCATCCGCCGGCTGAAAAAGGATCGTCCGCGCCTGAAAGTCGAAGTGCTGGTCCCTGATTTCGGCGGCGACTGCCGGCTGCTGGACACGGTCCTGGACGCCGCCCCCGACGTGCTGGCGCACAACCTGGAAACCGTTCCCAGTCTTTACCCGCGCCTCAACCGCCGCGCCGAAGCCTTCGGCCACTCGCTGCGGATACTGGCCCATGCCAAAAAAAAAGGGGCGCTGGTCAAGACCGGGCTGATGGTCGGCTTGGGGGAAACGCGCTCGGAAATAGGGGAAATGTTCGGAACGCTGAAAACGATCGGGGTCGATCTGCTGACCATCGGCCAATACCTGCAACCGAACAAGCGCTGCCTGCCGGTGGCCGCGTATTATTCTCCCGCGGAGTTCGCCCAACTGAGGGAGTTCGCGTCCGCGTTCGGCTTCGGCACGATCGAAGCGGGTCCGTTCGTGCGCAGCTCGTACCGGGCCGAACAATTATTCAAGGCGGTGGTGAATTGAGATACGTGATTTTCAGCGACATTCACAGCAACATCGAGGCCTTCGAAAAAATGCTCAGCCTGAAAAAAATCAGTCACGCTGACAAGTACCTGTTCCTGGGCGATCTGGTCGGCTACGGGCCTAACCCCGATGAGGTCATCACGCATTTTCGCAAGCTGCCGCGGATGAATTTCGTGCGCGGCAATCATGACAAGGTGATCGCCGACCTGGAATCTTCCTCGCTGTTCAATCCCGCCGCCGCGTTTTCAGCCGAGTGGAGCAAGCTGAAAATTTCCGCGGACAATTTCCAATTCTTGAAGCAGCTGCCCAAGGGGCCGCAGATCATCGACCGTTTCATCACCATCTGTCACGGCTCGCCGTTTGACGAGGATTACTACGTGTTTTCCCAATTCGAGGCCGCCGAATCGTTCAAGTTCATGGAAACATCAATCGCCTTTTTCGGTCACACCCACTTTCCGATCATTTATTTTCTGCGCAACGAGAAGATCGATATCGTGCCCTTGAGCGAGACCATGCGCATCAAGCTGGACGCCAACACCAAATACCTGATCAACCCCGGTTCGATCGGCCAGCCGCGCGACAAGAACCCGGCATCCAGCTTTATTATTTTTGATTCCGGCAAGCGGGAGATCAACTTCATCCGCTTCGCCTACGAAGTGAAGGCGACCCAGAAAAAAATCAGGGAAGCCGGGCTTCCGGAACTTTTAGCCAGCCGCCTGGAATCCGGCGTGTAGCCTGGAGGAGGGAAACGATGAAAAAGGAAGAAGTGAAAATCCTGGTGGAAAAAGTGCTCAATGAGAAGGTGCAGTTCCTGCTCAACCGCATCGACACGTTCCAGAGCTCCATGTTTAAGCAGATAGAAAAATTGAAGGACTTCGACGAGCTGGTCGAATTCCATATGCCGGATGAATTGTCCGGCCGTGACGATGACGCCGACGCCGCCGGCGCAATCCAGGTCCTGAACGAATACGTGAAAAAGGTGGCCGCGGCCAGCAACCAGCTGATCCTGATCGGCGGCATCATCGACGGCATCCAGCATTTCTGCGACCGGGCCGCCATTTTCCTGTTGCGCGACGACAAGATGGTCGGTTGGAAGGGCAAAGGCTTCTCCGGCCGTGACGGCCAGATCACCGATGAGGACCTGAAAAAGGTCTTTTTCTCCCTCTCGGCCAATACGATTTTCAAAAGCGTGATCGATAACAGAAAATCATACCTGGGTGATCCGGTCAGCAAGCCCGATGATTTTTTGATATACAACCGCCTGGGCGGCGGCAAGCCGCAGAAGATTTTCGTCCTGCCTTTCTTCGTCAAGGGCAAGCCGCAGGCGCTGATCTATGCCGATTCGCTTGCCGGTACGCCCATCCAGCACAAGACCATCGAAATCCTGGCCACTGTCGGCGAGCTCAGCCTCGACATGCTGCCGATCCGGCAGAAAGTGCTGGCCAAGATCAAGACCCAGGAATTCGTCGAAGAGCCTGAAATGGAAGTCAAGTTCATCGGGCGCGCCGATGAACTGGAAAAAACATCGGCGCCGGCCAAGGGCAATGACCCGGAGCGCTACGCCCGGGTGATCATCAATGACATCATCCTTTACAACAAGAAGCTGGTTGAAGACGGGATCAAGAACAGGAACCTGTACGAGGTGTTGAAGGAGACCCTGCTTCAGGCCAAGGAATTGTACATGCGCCGCTCCAGCGACTTGCTCTACTTCGAAGAACAAATGGTGAAAATCCTGGCCAAGGGCGACCGCCAGGCTTTAAAGGGCTACAATTTTGAAGTTTACAGATCATAACAGCCGAAGCCTGAAATATACCCTGTTATTCGCTTCGGTAAGCGCCTTTTCCTTCATCGCCGCCTATTGTCTGACCGGGCTGGCGCCGGCCGGATTGCCAGCGCAGCAAGCATCGCCCATCAACCACCGGCAACTATTCAAGAATTACCGGTTTTTGAATTTTTTCCTGTCGAGCGGTCCATCCCGTCCCTTAACCGGGATCGACACCGTCGACCGCGACCACCCGCTGCTGGCCGCCATCGCCCGGCTGCGCCAAGCCGAGCAGCTTCTCAGTGAAAAAAAGTACGAATTAAGCAGCGCCGCCCTGGCCGCGATTCCCGGAGAATTTCCCTATCTCGCGGCCCAGCGCGACGAGCTGCAGCTGCGCAGCCTGTACGCCGCTAAAAAGTTCAAGACCTTTCTCGTGTATCAAGATAGCCATCGCGCCGCAAGCCTGGAAACAAAAATCATGCTGCAAAATTGCCTCTTGCGGGACCATCAAGCCGGCCGCGCCCAGGAGGAATTCAAGCTCCTTTTCGCCAACCGCCCCATCGCCTCCTTTCGCAAATCGCTGCCCGCGGCGGCATTGAGCGGATTGCTCGGGCGCCTGGATGAGGATTTCTGGTTCGCCAAGTTTTCATTCCTGCTGAAAACCGCGGCCAGAGGGGAATTCAGGCAGGAGTTGCCTTTTTGCCGCTTCCGTGCACTGGCCACCCTTTTCAAGGCGGAGTTCGCCTACCAGGGCCGCGATTACCCCCGCTGCCAGGCTTTGCTGCAGGGGGGGCTGGGCGACAGATACCAACCGTTCGCCGAGAAGATACTGCTGAAAATCGCCCTGCGGTCCGATGCGCAAACGGATATCCTGGGACGGCTGCAGGCTATCGGCAAGGACTCGCCCCTGTACCCCGAACTGCTCCACGATGCGGCGCAAATCCTGCTCAGCAAGAGGGAATTTGCCAGGGCCCTGCCCATGTACTCGCTGTATCTGGAAGAATGCCGCGAGCAGGATGAAGAATACTGGAAGACCGTCTGGCTGCTGGCCTGGATCTATTACCGCCAGGACCGCAAGGCCCAGGCCAGGCTTTATTTCGAAAAAGGCTGCCAGTCGCCTTTGCTCAGTTACCAGATCGCTTCGCGCTACTGGCTGAGCAAGCTGGAAGACAGAAAACCACAGCCGCCGTACCTGTACCCGTTTTCCTACTACGCGGTCAGGGTGTTCCGCGACAAGGCCAAGTTCAGGACCCTAGGTCAGGCTTTCATCGCTTCGATCGCTGAAGCGCCCAGCGCTCGCTTCGTGGAGATCAGCGCCGACATCAAGGTATTGGCCAAGTACGGCCTGTGGGACGACTGCCTGGAAACGATCCGTGCCGCCAAGAGCGATCCGCTGCTCAACCCTTCCGACCTGAACCTGCTAAAAATAAGCGAATCGCTGGTCGAATACCGGCAGAACCGCTTCTATCAGGCATTTGCCAGCTTTCGCGGCAATTTCAAGCATATCGAGTACGTGCGCCTGCCCAATTTCCTGAGCGGCATTTTCTTTCCCCGCCAGTACTTGGATTTGATCACGGCCTACAGCCGGGAGTACGCGGTCGATCCCTACCTGGTCCAAGCCCTGATTCGCGAGGAATCTTTTTTCCGGGCCGACTCGCTGTCGCCGGCCCGAGCCTTCGGCTTGATGCAGCTGCTGCAATCCACCGCGCGCCAGGTCGCCAAGGGCAGCGCCCTCAAGGTCAGGGCCAAGGATTTGTACGATCCGGAGACCAACATCAGCCTGGGGCTGCAGCACCTGAAATCGCTGCTGGACAAATATGACGGACGCCTTTACCTGGCCCTGGCGGCCTACAACGCCGGGGTAGGGGTGGTCGACCAGTGGCTGACCGATTTCCCCGACGCCAGCGAGGAAGAGTTCATCGAAATGATCCCCTATTCGGAAACGCGCAATTACGTCAAGAACATCCTGCGCAATTATTTTTTTTACCGCTACTATTACGAAACCGGCAAAGCATAGCGGAATTATCATTCGCCTGATTTTCATTTACGAATAGGGTATAATGCTCCAATAATCCAAAAGGGAGAGAAACATGGAATTTAGTGATATTTTTAAATCCAAATGGGAATACTCCAAATTTATCGGCAAGACAATTTTTATGGCAATGGTTTTATCCATGTTGACATTGCCAAGTTGGGCAGATACTTATAGAATCAACGGTATAAATTCAGATACTTATAATGAAATCAACATACTAAGCCTGAAATGCAAAGCAGGGGACATGAAGGCATGTACTGAATTGGCCGACATTGCCAAGAATGACAAAGACGTTAATGTGCGCAAAGTCGCGGTGGAAAAACTTTCTGATCAGAGACTCCTGGCCGATATTGCCAGGAAGGACAAAGATATGGATGTACGAAAAGTCGCAGTGAGAAATCCATACTTAGCCGATCAGGCGCTCCTGGCCGACTTTGCCAAGAATGAGAAAGATATTTGGTTACGTTATGATGCGGTGATAAAACTTACCGATCAGATTCTCCTGGCTGAAATTGCCAAGAATGATAAAACCGGGCATTTACTCTCGGCCATATTGAGAAATCCAAATTTCACCAATCAAACTTTCCTGACTGATATTGCCAAGCATGATAAAGACTGGCATGTACGCGAGGCTGCTGTAAGAAACCTTACTGATCAGACCGTTCTGGCTGATATCGCCATGAATGATAAAGTGGTGTATCCACGCGTGGCAGCAGTGCAGAAGCTAACAAACCAGACTTTCTTGGCTGATTTAGCAAAGAATGATAGAGACATTGAGGTGCGCAAAGTCGCTACGGGAAAACTGACCGATCAAGCTATGCTGGCCAATCTTGCCAAAAATGATCGTGCATGGGATGTGCGTAATGCTGCGTTGGGAAAACTAACCGATCAGACCCTCCTGGCCGACTTTGTCAAAAATGAGGAAGACAGTGGGATGCGCCATGACGCGGTGAAAAAACTTACCGATCAGGTTCTCCTGGCCGATATTGCCAAGAATGATAAAAGCAGTTGGGCGCGTTTGTTTGCCGCAGATACACTCAATAATCAATCTCTCGCCCAAACTGTTTATGCCGATATAGTCAAGAACGATACAGAATGGCAGGTACGCGAAGCGGCAATGGAAAAAATCACCGATCAGGTTTTATTAGTCAATGTGGCCAAAAATGATAAAGATTGGCAAGTATGCCTGGAGGCAGTGAGTCAACTCCGTAACCAAACTCTCCTGGCTGATATCGCCAAGAATGCCAAATTCGCGCAGGTTCGTGAACTTGCGGTAAGAAAGATTTCTGACAAAGGAATCCTTGAGGAAAATAACAAGAATCATAAAGAATTCGAGTTTTACCAGACAGAAAGAGTAGTTGAAAAACTCACTGACCCGGCTTTTCTGAAAATCCTGGCTGAAATTGCCAAGAACGATGAAGCATCTATCGTGCGCCAGGCGGCTGTAGAAAAACTCAATGACCAGGCTCTTTTGGCTGATATTGCCAAAAATGATGAAAACGATGAAGTGCGCAAAGCTGCTGCAAATAATCTCAATAATAAATCTCTAGCACAAACGGTTTATATTGAAATAGCCAAGAACGATAAAAACTGGGAGGTGCGCAAATCTGCAGTGTTGAAACTTACCGATCAGGCTGTTTTGGCCGATATTGCCGAGAATGATGAAATTGGGGAAGTATGCATTGCCGCTGTATGGAAACTCTCCGATCAAACTCTGCTGGCCGCAATCGCCAGGAATGATGAAAGCTGGGAAAAGCGAGAAGCCAAGGTGAGAAAACTTAATCCCGAAACGGGTGGCTTGGTCGAGCTGCCGGGAGTTTCAAGTGAATACAATGCCTTTGAGCAAAGCAAGCCTTTATGTCCGCCGGAAAATTCTGAGAACGTTAAAAATTTATCTATACGCAAGGCCGCTGCTGAAAAGCTGACCGATCAAGCCGTTTTGGCCGATATTGCCAGGAATGTGGAATCTTGGTCGGTGCGTGCAGCGGCGGTGGCCAAGCTTGTTGATCAGGCCGTACTGGCCGATATAGCTAAAAATGATAAAGTAGGGTGTGTGCGCAAGGTAGCTGTGGCAAAACTAATTGACCAGGCTGTACTGGTCAATATAGCTAAAAATGACCAGGAAGGGCATGTGCGCCTGGTAGCGGTGGAAAAAATCATTGACCAGGCTCTCCTGGCCGATGTGGCTAAATGTGATGCAGACGAAAATGTACGCAAAGTAGTAGTAAAAAAACTTACCGACCAGGTTCTTTTGGCGGATATTGTCAAGAATGACAAAAATGGTGAAGTGCAAATTGAAGCTATTAAAAATCCCAATTTAACCGACCAGGCGCTTCTGGTAGATATTGCCAAGAATGATAAACACATGTTTTTAAGCAGGTACGCGATAGAGAAAATCACCGACCAGGCTATCCTGGCTGATTTGGTAAAGAACAGTGTGGATATTAATGCACGCAGATTAGTGATTGGAAAGCTTACCGACCAAGCACTCCTGGCCGATATTGCCAAGAATGACAAAAGCGGCTCTGTACGCTTGGTTGCTGTAGATAAACTTATTGATAAATCCCTTGCCCAAACTATTTATAGCGATATTGCCAAAAATGATGAAGATGATGACGTGCGCAAAGCCGCCGCGGAAAAACTCAATGACAAGTCTATTATACAAACTGTCTATGCTGCTGTGGCCGAGAATAAAACGAATCGGGTGTGGGTACGCAAGGATGCAATTGAAAAACTTGAAGACCAGAAATTGCTTGCTGATATTGCCAAGAATGATGCAAGTTGTTACGTGCGCATAGCCGC
>JAPKZL010000022.1 GCA_026393795.1 Candidatus Aminicenantes bacterium
GATCATCGCCGCCCACCGCTACGGCATCACGAACATACTCATCCCGTCCGAAAACGAGAAGGATTTCCAGGAAGACATTCCCGAAGAGCTGAAGAACGCCCTACGCATCCATCCCGTCGACACCATGGATGAACTTCTGGATATCGTCCTGGAGAGCCCGATCAAGATAAACAACATCAGGAGCAAGGTCATACGGCCGTTTCAAGAAGCGAACCTGCAGTAAGCGATCGCTGCCACTATGAACGTGAAAAAAGCAACACTTGTTGGGACTTTCTTCAATCCGAGCCAGCTGCCCGGCGAGGCGCGGCCGAAGATCCTTTTTTTCGGCCGCTCCAACGTAGGCAAATCATCGCTGATCAACCGGCTGCTCGGGCAGCGCCTGGCCAAGACTAGCTCCACGCCCGGGAAAACCCTGAGCATCAATTACTATCTGATCAATGAACAGGTGCTGTTCGTCGACATGCCCGGCTACGGGTACGCCAAGGCCGCCAAGAGCGAAGGCGCCCGGGTCAGGAAGCTGATCGCCGCTTTCCTGGAGCAGGTGAAGAATGTCCGCTTGGCCGCCCTGCTCATCGACTCGCGCCGGGGGTTCCTGCCCCACGACCTGGAGACCCTGGAGCAAATCATGAAAAAAAAATTTCCCGTATTGACAATCCTGACCAAGAGTGATAAAATCTCGTTTTCTGAGCAAAAAAACCTTGTAACGCAACTTCACAAAAACTTCGGATTGAATGCCATTTCCTTCTCAATCAAATCCACGACGGGAAAGAATGAAATTTGGCAATACATAAATGAGGCCAACAAGGAGTGACTATGTATTCATTGAAAGACCTGCAAGCCATGAAGCCGCTGGAATTGAAAAAAGTGGTCAAGGAGCTTGAAGTCGCCGAAAGCGACATCAACGACCGGAATTCCCTCTTTTTCAAGATCCTGGACACCCAGGCCCGCGCCAACGGTAAGCTGTTCGCCGAAGGGGTCATCGAGGTGCACAGCGAGGGCTACGGCTTCCTCCGTTTCCAGGAGTATTCCTACCTGACCAGCCCGGAAGACATCTACGTTTCGCCCTCCCAGGTGAACAAGTTCGATATACGCACCGGCGACACGGTCTCCGGTTCGGTGCGTCCGCCCAAGACCGGCGAAAAATACTTCGCCCTGCTGACGGTCGAGGCCGTGAACTTCGAAGACCCGGAAGAGGTGACCGAGAAGCGCCGCAACATCAAGTTCGAAAAACTGACCCCCCTCTACCCGAACGAGAAGATCAACCTGGAAACCGGGCCGGAAAACCTCTCCGGCCGGGTGATGAACCTGCTCACCCCGCTCGGCAAGGGGCAGCGCGGCCTGATCGTCGCCGCCCCGCGCACCGGCAAAACCATGATCCTGCAGAGCATCGCCAAATCGATCGAGCTCAACCACCCGGAAATCAATCTGATCGTACTATTGATCGACGAAAGGCCCGAAGAGGTGACCGACATGAGCCGCAACGTCAAGGGCGAAGTCATCGCCTCCACCTTCGACGAGATCCCGCTTCGCCACACCAAGGTGGCCGAAATCGTCCTGGAGAAAGCCAAGCGCATGGTGGAGATGGGCAAGGACGTGGTCATCCTCCTCGATTCCATAACCCGCTTGGCCCGTGCCCACAACGCCATCACTCCCTCCTCGGGCAAGGTGCTTTCGGGCGGCATCGACGCCAATGCCCTGAACAAGCCGAAAAAATTCTTTGGCGCCGCCCGCAACATCGAAGGCGGCGGCAGCCTGACCATCCTGGCCACGGCGCTGGTAGACACCGGCAGCCGCATGGATGAAGTCATTTTTGAAGAGTTCAAGGGAACAGGCAACATGGAGATCAACCTCGACCGCCGCTTGGTTGACAAGCGCGTCTTCCCGGCCATCGACCTGTTCCGCTCCGGCACCCGCAAGGAAGAGCTGCTGATCGAGCGCGACGAGCTGAGCAAGATCTGGGTCCTGCGCAAGGTGCTCTCGCAGATGTCGGAAGTGGAGGCCATGGAACTGCTGGTCGAAAAACTTTCCAAGACCAAGTCCAACGCCGAATTCATCAAGATGATGTCGGCGGGGATGTAAGGCTGCAAACGACAGTTTGAAATCGGTTTACGGTAGACGGTGCAAGGTGGACGGTGAAAGCCAAAAAACCTTGCTATTTTGATTCTTCTCTTGCCGTAAACCGTGCACCGTAAACCCTACACCAAGCCCTGATCCAATAACATTCATATCTTAGCCGGTTGAGCTTGTAGCGAAAGCACCTCGCCTATGCCCTTCTTGATCTCAGTTAACACCGCGTCCCAGGAATAGTATTTCTTTACGTATTCCAAACCTTTCGCTCCCATGGCGGCGCGCAGGACCGGCCGGCGGTAGAGCCGGCGGAAAGCCGCCAGAAATTCCTCCTGGTTGTCGTAGGCCAGACCGCCGCCCGACATGTCGACATGCTCCAGCAGAGCCGCGCAGCGGCGATTGACCAGCACCGGCGTCGCATTCGAAAAAGATTCCAGCGTGGTGATGGAAAGGCTCTCCAGCGGCGAGGGCTGCAGCGAGAAGAGGGCCCCCTTGAAAGCGGCCAGCTTATCGGCCTCGCTGACATAGCCCAGGTACTTCACCCCCTGGATCACGGGAACATCCATCAGTTTCTTGCCGATCAGGACCAGCTCCACGTAGGCTTCGTATTTCAGCGCCCGGTAGTAGTCGAAAACCGCTTCCAGTCCCTTGCCTTTTTCGATGCGCCCGGCAAAGAGCAGGTAGGGAGCGACCAGCAGGTGCTTGCGGCGGAAAGCTTTATCCGAAACATCGCTCGGGATATCGATCCCGGTCCGGACCAGGCGCATGGAGCCGGTCGGTGAAAACAACCGTTGCGTGAGCTCCATCTCAGCCTGGGTCAGGAAGAACAGGGCGCGCGGCCGGGCGAACAGTTTTTTCATCGCCTCCAGGTAGATCGGCGCCTCGTCGTGGGCGGTCGGGAACAGGACCAGCGGTTGGCGCACAACGCCGCTGCCGATCACGGTGGGATAGTACAGGTAGGTGAAAAAGAAGAACAGGTCGATCTCCCCCTGCGCCGCAGCCAGGGCATCAACCAGGTCGGGGCAAAAAGGCCCCTGCGCCTCCAGCCACTCCCGTTCGTCGCGGTCAACGGCGGCGGCGGCGAAAAAGCGCTCGGAAAAACGGTTGAAATCGTCGATGTTCCGCTCGTGGCGCACTGGAAAGCGCCGGATCGTCACCCCGCGCAGCAGCGACTCCCCGGCCGGGTACTCGTTGCGCCAAGTGAGGTAATCCCTGGCGCAGGTTGTGAAAACGACGACGCGGAAGCCCTCCCGCACCAGCCTTTCCGCCAGGTCGCGGGCCAGACTCTCCGATCCGCCGATGACCTCCCTGCCGTAGCGCTGGACGACGAAGCCGATGGTGATCATGGTTTCTCAGAGCTGGCGCAGCATGGCCAGAAGTATCTCGGGGTCGGCCTGCAGGCGGTAGCGGCTGATCCGCTCCGCGGCCTGGGCTTGCAGCCGTTGGCGCAGCGCCTCTTTTTCCAGCACTTCCTCGACCAGCCCGGCCACCAGAGCCGCGTCTTTGTCGCGGAACAGGATGCCCGCTCCGCCCAGGGTTTCGGCCACCGCCCCGGCGTCAAAGGCCACCACCGGCACGCCGAAATAGCAGCTTTCCAAAAGCGGCAGGCAGAACCCTTCGTGCTCGCTCATGGAAAGGAACACGTCGGCCAGCCTGT
>JAPKZL010000023.1 GCA_026393795.1 Candidatus Aminicenantes bacterium
TCTGGTAGGTATTGTTGAAAGCGGCCAGGATGGTCTTCTCCTTGACCGGGCGGCCGTTGACGATGAAGAATTGCCGCCCCTTGTTGCTGACCCCGGTGTTGGCGGCGGAAATGAATCCGACCAGCCGGTAATCGCCCAATGTGAAATCGACGGCTTGCAACCCGTCCATGAACTCCTTGCCGAAAACCTGGTAGACGCGCTCGCGTAAATCGGCGGCGGCCGGATAGGAAAAAACGCTCCGCCCGTTGTGCTGCAAAGAAAAGGAGACGGCCGGACGGGCCAGGGCGGTCACCTCCAGGAAGGCCGTGATCGGACGGAGCTCCCCCTGGTCGCTCTTCATGAACTTGGCGCGCACCGGAAAATCGGCGAAAAGGCGGCTGACGACGATAATGCTGCCCCGGCGGCAGGCGCAGGCTTCCTTTTCCTGAAGCCGGCCATGGCCGAAGCGGTAGCACCAGCCCTGCCCCAGGTCGTTGTCGGCGCTGAACAGTTCGATGTCGGCCACTTCCAGGATGGAGGGCAGGGCTTCGCCGCGAAAACCCAAGGTTTGCAAATGGTTCAGATCCTCAAGCTCGCTCAGCTTGGATGTGGTGTGGCGCTGAAAGGCGATCTCGATCTCGTCAACGGCAAAACCGCTGCCGTTGTCCTCGACCCGGATCATCTCCTTGCCGCCGGCCTTGAGCGCGATGGAGATGGCGCCAGCCCCGGCATCGATGGCGTTTTCGACCAATTCCTTGACCGCCGAGAGCGGCCGCTCGATCACCTCCCCGGCGGCGATCTTGCGAAACACCGTCTCGGCTAACAGATGGATTCTGGCCACGGCGACTCCCCTATCCTCAGACTTGATCCAGGCTGGAACCCGCCGGCGCCCGGCGCGGCGGTCGGGTGCGTTTGGAAAACCAGACCGCGAGTGCGACGGCGATGAAGGCGACAACCAGGAACGCGATCGGGCCCGGCGTCAGGCTCCTGAACTTAATGATGAGCGGCGCGCTGATGACCGCCACCAGGTTGATGACCTTGATCATCGGATTGAGGGCCGGCCCGGCCGTGTCCTTGAGCGGGTCGCCGACCGTGTCGCCGACGATGGCCGCCTTGTGCTGGGCCGAACCGCGGCCGCCGTAGTTCCCTTCCTCGATCAATTTCTTGGCGTTGTCCCAGGCCCCGCCGGAATTGGACATGAAAACCGCCAGCAGCTGTCCGGAAAGGATGACGCCGGCCAGGAACCCGCCCAGCGCCTCCACGCGCAGGATCAGTCCGACCATGAGCGGAACCAGAATCGCGATCAGGGCCAAACCGATGAGTTCCTTCTGGGCGGCGACCGTACAGATCCCTACCGCCTGCTTGTAGTCGGGCTTCACTCGTCCTTCGAGGAGGCCGGGAATCTTGAATTGCCGGCGCACCTCGACCACGATCAGGGAGGCGGCCCGGGTGACGGCATTGATGGTGATCGAGGAAAACAGCCAGGGAACGGCTCCGCCGATGAGCAAACCGATCAGCACCAGCGGTTCGGAAATGCGGATCCCGGTGTGCAGGAGCTGCCCGGCCGCGGCCACCCCCTCCTGCACCTGGACCTTGGTCACGTCGGTGATGAAGGAACCGAAGAGCGAGACCGAGGCGATCACCGCCGAACCGATGGCGACGCCCTTGGTGATGGCCTTGGTCGTGTTGCCCACGGCGTCGAGATCGTTCAACCGCACGCGCGCTTCGTCTTCAAGGCCGGCCATTTCGCCGATGCCGTTGGCGTTGTCCACGATAGGACCGAACGAGTCCATGGCCACGTTGTTGCCGGTCAGGGTCAGCATGCCGATGCCGGTCATGGCCACGCCGTACAGGACGAACGCCACCGGCTGGCCCCAGAAGATGAGCACGGAGGACAAAATGGTCAGGGCGATCACCAGCAGGCTCCAGACCGTCGATTCCATGCCCACCGACAGCCCCGATAGGATGACAGTGGCCGAGCCGGTACGCGAGGAACGGGCGATCTGTTTGACCGGCTTGTACTTGGTGTGGGTAAAGTACTTAGTCAGTTCGTCGATGACCACGGCCAACCCGATGCCGACGGCCACTGAAAGGAATGCCCGCCACTCGTGCATGTAAAACTTGGCCAGCAGGGCGAAAGCGGCCAGGCAAATGAAGGCCGAGCTGTAGAATCCGCGGTTGATCGATTTCATGGCTTCGCCCGCGGTTCCTTTCCTGCCGCGGACAAGATAAGTGCCGATAATCGATGAAAAAACGCCGATGCCGCGCACCAGCAGGGGGAAAATCAGCCATTTGACCTGGCCGGTGATGGAAACCAGGACCAGGCTCAGGATCAGGCCGGAGACGATGGTGACTTCGTAGCTCTCGAAGATGTCGGCGGCCATGCCGGCGCAATCGCCCACGTTGTCACCGACCAGGTCAGCCACGACGGCGGCATTGCGCGGATCGTCCTCGGGGATGCTGGCTTCGATCTTGCCCACCAGGTCGGCGCCCACATCGGCCGCTTTGGTATATATTCCCCCGCCGACACGCATGAAAAGGGCCAGCAGGGTGCCGCCGAAACCGAAGCCCAGCAGGGCGTCGGGAGCGGCTTTCTGGAAGATCAGGAAAATGACCGTCCCGCCCAGGAGGCCGAGGCCGTCGGTCAGGATGCCGGTGATCGTTCCGGCGCGGTAGGCGATGCGCATGGCTTTGTCATAACTCGTGCGCGATGCTTCGGCCACGCGCACGTTTGCCTGGACGGCCATGCGCATGCCGAATTGGCCGACCATCAGCGAGAAGAGTGCGCCCAGGATGAAGGCGAACGCGCGTCCGATGCCGACGATCAGCGTGACCTTGGCGGCGCCCATGCCCGGAAAGCGTTCCAGCGCTTCGCTTGAGGGGGCGATGATGGCCACGCTGAAAAAGAGAACCACGGTCAGCAGGAGGATGAGCGGCAGGATCGTCCGCAACTGGCGGCTAAGATAAGCGTTGGCGCCCTGGCGGATGGCCTCCCAGACCTCGATCATTTTCTCGGTGCCGCGGGGTTCGCGCATGATGCTGCGCCGTAAAAAAAAGGCATAAGCCAAGCCAAGGAGGGCGATAGCCAGTACGCTCCACAAGGCGGCGCCTTCAAAAAGGGTGGTCCGGATCATGGGGTTCCCCTATATATATTTTTAATCATTATGCTGATCCCAGGAACGGGGAATGATCTCGGGAAAAGGCCAGACGGAAACGCCGTTGCGGTCACTGACGAAGAGCCCGCCCTGCATCCCGCCGCGATAGCCGACCCAGGCATGAAAGGGGACATCGTTGAAACATTCGCCCATGGCGATGACCTTGGTTTTTTTGCTGGGCTTGACGGCCAGTTCCTCGCGGGCGTCGTCAAAACGGCTGGCCGCGGCGATGTCTGGCTGATCGTCACCCAGCTCGGTGAACATAACCTGACGGAAGATCTTCCCGGGCCGGTGGGTGGCATACCAGGCGTATTCGATGGGCGTCAGGTTGGTCATGACCAGGAGTTGGACAGGCATCAGCACCATCAGCAGCCGCGGAAAACGGTCTGAGACATCGGTCCGGCCGATGATGGCCGCGATCTCTTCGGGGGTCAATTTCTCGTGGCAGTCATGATTGGCAAATTGCACGAGCAGCCTTGGCGGAGCCATGGGGAGCAGGTAGCCGCCGGTTTTGGCCAAGAGGATCTGCCGGTAAGCCTTCATCGGGATGACATTGAAGCCATCGTTGGAGAGGGCCGTTTTGGTGCGCTTGCCCGAACGGACTTCGGCCAGGGCAGCCACCGTGTCTCCATGGGTGTCGCGCCATCCCCCTTCCTCGCTGAAGCTGAAGGCGGGGCGGTCGGCCTCTAGGGCGAGATCGATCATGACGGTCTTGCCGCGGAAGAATTTGCTGGAGCCGGGGCTGCGGTGTTTGGCGTACTGTTCAAGTCCCAAGCTCGTGGCCACGACAATTCCATGAGGAATGGTCAGAACCAGGTTCAATTCGCCCATTTTTTCACTCCTCCGGGTGCCGATCTTTGACATGCGGCGCCTCAACCGAAACGTCCGCCGCGGAGTTTCCCGTCCCCGCGAGCCTGATAATATGACGGTTCCCCCAAACTTGTCAAGAACCAGCACCGATCATCCATCTATCCTGATGGATCTGATCGGTCTGTCCCGTATGAATTCGCATTGACAAAATTGACCCCAGAAAATATAATGGCTTTGTGGATGAAGCCGCTTTGAAAATCCTGAAATACGGCGAAGACATGCTCAAGGTGAAGGCCCGGGCCGTCACCACCATCGATCAACGCATCGCCGACCTGGCCAAGGCCATGGTGCAGACCATGCACCAGGCCCCAGGCATCGGCTTGGCCGCCCCGCAGGTCGGGGAATCGCTGCGCCTGATCACCGTCGACACCTCGGTCGGGGAAATTCCCGAAGAATTGCTGGTGCTCGTCAACCCGGAGATCACCGCCAGCGAGGGTTTTGAAATCTGCGAGGAGGGCTGCCTTTCGGTTCCCGGCTATTCCCTGACGGTCAAGCGCAGCGCCAAGGTCTTTTTCCGGGCCACGCTCCTGGACGGCCGGGAATTGCGCCTGGAGCTCGAGGGTTTGAAAGCGCGGGTGCTGCAGCATGAGATCGACCACCTGGACGGCATCCTGATCGTGGACCGCATATCCAGCCTGAAACGCACCCTGATCAGAAAAGAGATCAGCCAGAAGAGAAAAAGTGGCCAATGGTGACATTGTTTTTTACGGCACCGCGGCCATCGGCCTGCCGATACTCCGCGAGTTGCAGCAGCGGCGCCGGCTGGCGCTGATCGTCACCCAGCCCGACGCCCGCGGCGGCCGCAACCGGCAGGTGATCACCTCACCGGTCAAGCGTTTCGCCGAGGAAAACAACGTCTCCGTCATCCAGCCCGCTTCCCTGCGCGAAACGGGAATTTCGGAAATCATCGGCCGCGGCCAGCCGCTCGTCGCCGTGGTTGTAGCCTACGGCCAGTTCATCCCCCGGGCTTTGTATTCCCTGCCGCGCTTCAAGACCGTCAACGTCCATTTTTCCCTGCTGCCGGCCTACCGCGGGGCCGCCCCGGTGCAGCGGGCGATCGAAAACGGCGAAGAGCACAGCGGCATCACCATCTTTGAAATCAGCGGCCGCATGGATGCCGGCGACATCTGGGCGCAGAAGGAAGCCCCGATCCTCCCCGACGACACCTGCGCCGCCTACCAGCAGCGCTTGGGAGAGCTCGCCGCCCCTTTCCTGCTGGATACCCTGGAGGGGATAGTCGCCGGCAGGATCGAAAAACGACCCCAGGATGACGCGGCGGCCACCCTGGCCCCGCCGGTGAAAAAAAGCGAGGGGCTGGCCGACTGGAACCTGCCGGCGCGTCGGCTGGCCGACAAGCTGCGGGCCTTCACCCCCTGGCCGGGATTGTACTGCCGGGACGGCAGCCGGCTGATCAAGATCATCAACGCCCGCGCCGGCGGATCGACGCACCAGGCTTCGTCCGGGACCATCCTGTCCCTGGATGCCCGGGTATTGCAAGTTGCCTGCGGCCAGGGCACGGTCCTGGAAATCGTTGCCATCCGCCCCGAGGGCAAGAAAGAGATGAGCCCCTGGCAATATTCGCTGGGCAACCGTTTCCCGGCCCGCCTGGCATGAACTTCCTCAAATCCGCGGCACGCGTTCTGCAGGAGTATGCCCAGGACCGCCAGACCAACCTGCGCCTGCTGCTGACCCGTTTCCTCGATTCGTATCACGATGACGACAAAAGCGCGCTGACCCGGACGGTCTACGGCGTGGTGCGTAAGGAGATCGCCCTGGAACACGTCATCGGCCTTTTCCTGAAAAACAAGCGCCAAGCTCCGGCACCGGCTGTGCATGCCCAGCTGAAGATCGCCGTTTTCCTGCTGCTTTTTTCCGATTCCTACCCCGAATACGCCGTGGTCAACGAAACGGTGAACATGGCCGCGAAAAAGGAGAAACCCTTTGTCAATGCCATCCTGCGCGAACTCCTGCGCAACCTACCGGCCGTCCGTGACAAGCTGGCCAAGAGCGCGAACCCAAGCCTTAAATACGCCATCGCCCCGATCCTGTTAAGCGGGCTGCGTCGGATCGGCGCCGCCGGCGAAGCCGACCTGGCCTACCTCGACCGCGAACCGGTCTTTCACCTGCGCTTCAACTCGGAGCGGATGAGCATGGAGCAGGCGCGGCAAGCCCTGGCCGTTGCCGACATCCCCTGCCGCGAACTGGCGCAGCTGGGCTGTTTTGAAACCGCGGCCGCGGGCCAGGTGCTGGAAAAGTCGGGACAATTGGAGGCTTTTTATATCCAGAACGCCGGTTCCCAGGCCGTAGCCTTGCTGGCCGCGGCCAAGGCGGAAAAAACGGTCTGCGACGTGGCCGCGGCCCCGGGAGGCAAATCAATGACCCTGGCCTGCCTGCGCCCTGATGTGAAAGTCTGGGCCAGCGATGTCAGCCCGCAACGGCTGCGCCTGCTCGAGCAGAACGTCAGTCGGCTGCAGCTGAAGGGCATTTCCCCTTTCGTCGCCGACATTTTCAAGT
>JAPKZL010000024.1 GCA_026393795.1 Candidatus Aminicenantes bacterium
TCTCCTCTGGGGATTTTTCCGCCTGCTGGCGGTCTCGATCAACGTCCGCCATGAGCCCTGGCTGCTGTGGATCACCGACCTGTCCAAGAAGGACCCCTATTATGTCCTGCCCATCCTGATGGGCGTGACCCAGCTCGTCCAGCAGCGCATGACCCCCTCGGGCGGGGACGATACCCAGAAGAAGATGATGTACATCCTGCCGTTTGTCATGGTCATCATGTTCGCCAACTTCGCCAGCGGCCTGAACCTGTACTGGTGCTTTTCGAACCTGCTGCAAATCGGCCAGCAGTACATTATCAACGAGAAGATCCACAAGCAGAAGAAGGACGAGGAGCACGAGCTGAAGATTATGAAGAGGAAAAAAGGAGCCAAATAGAAATGACGGACAAGAAGGAGTTTGTCGCGAATTCTCTGCAAGCGGCCATCCACCAGGCGGCCGAGGCGTTCAATATACCGGAAGAAAAACTGAAGTACCGCATCATCACCGAAAAAACGAAGTATTTCGGCCATAAGCAGAGGGAAATCTTCATTGAGGCCTGGAGTTCCGACGGCAGCGACCAGAAGGGGCTCGAGGACTTCGTCTCGCTGTTGATCGCGGAAATGAAGCTGGAACTGCAGTTCAAGTTCGAGAGCGGCGCCGATTTCCTGAGGGTCAACTTCGCCGGCGAAGATTACAAGCTGATGCTCTACCAGAACGGAAAACTGCTCAACGCCGTCCAGTATCTGCTCAACCGCCTCTTCGCCGACAAGATAGGTAAAAAGATTTACTGCGAATGCGAGAACTACCGCAAGAAAAAAGAATCGGAACTGAGCACGCTGGCCCATCGCCATGCCCGCCAGATCCGCCGCAATGGCCAAGCCGTCGAATTGCCGGAACTGAATCCGTTCGAGCGGCGCATCATCCACATGACCATCAACAAGTACGACGATCTGGAATCCAAAAGCGAGGGCGACAGTTTTCTGAAGGTGATCACCATCAGAAAAAAGCCGCATGGATGACGGGACGATCGTAGCCCTGGCGACGCCGCCGGGCAAGGCGGGTATCGCCGTGATTCGCCTTTCCGGGAACGATTGCCAAGCCATCGTCAACTCCCTGTTCGAACCGCAGCCCGCCGAATGGCAGGCGCGCCGGAGTTATCACGGCTTCATCCGGGCGGAGGGGCGGCGCATCGACGAATGCCTGGTGACCCTTTTTAAGGCGCCGCGATCCTACAGCGGCGAAAACATGGCGGAGATTTCCCTGCATGCCAACGCCTTCATCGTGGAAGAGGTGATCGGCCTGGCCTGCCGCCTTGGCGCCCGGCTGGCCCTGCCTGGAGAGTTCACCTACCGGGCTTTTCGCAACCACAAGATGGACTTGCTCCAGGCCGAAGCGGTCAACTCGCTGATCCGGGCCAATTCGCGGGTCTACGCCCTGATGGAATTCAACAACCTGGAGGGCCGGCTTTCCAAGCGCATCGGCTCGCTCCGGGAGCGTTTGACGCAGATGGCGATCGCGGTGGAGACCGAGCTTGAATTCGCCGAGGATCAGCAGCTCGAAATGGCCGACGCCGGTCAGGGGCTCCGGGCGGCCGCCGGGGACGTGGAGGCCATCCTGAGTCAAAGCCGTTTTCATGATGTCCTCGACCAGGGCATGCGGGTGGTGATCGCCGGCAAGGTCAACGTCGGCAAGTCAACCCTGTTCAACGCCCTGCTGATGAAGGAACGGTCGATCATCTCCCATCTGCCCGGCACCACCCGCGATTACATCCAGGAAAAGCTCCATCTCAATGGGTTGCCGTTCCAGATCACCGACATGGCCGGCATTCGCGATGGCAGCACCGACGATATCGAAAACCAAGGCATGCGGCGCAGCCTGGATCAGATCGCCCAAGCCGATGCCGTGATCGTCATGGTCGATGCCTCGTTGCCGCTGGATGCCAGCGACCGAACGATCGGCCGCCTGAGCAACGGCAAAAAGCGGATCCTGCTGGCCAACAAGCGCGACCGGGCAAAGCAGCGGGCGGTGAAAGGCATCCGCCAGGCCTTCCCGGGCGAAACCGTCCACCTGGTTTCGGCCAAGAACGGGGAAAACCTTGAAGTGGTCGTCGATTTTTTAAAGTGCTTATGGCACGAGCTGGGCGACCCGGCCACGACCATCCTCGTCAACCTGAGGCAGAAATCGCTGCTCGAAAAACTCCTGCTAACCTTACGCGGCATCGAGCGCATGCGGGCACAGCGCCCGGTCCAGGCCGAAGCGCTGGCCGAGGAGATACGCCATGGCCTGCAGCTGATCGGGGAATTGACCGGTGCCGTCAGTTCCGCGGAGATCCTCGATGGCATCTTCGCCCAATTCTGCATCGGCAAATGAAGATCGTCGTCATTGGCGCCGGGCACGCGGGGATCGAGGCGGCTTATGCCGCGGCCAGGATGGGTGCCGAAGCTACGCTGCTGACCATCCATTTGGAAACGCTGGCCCAGATGTCCTGCAACCCCTCCATCGGCGGCATCGCCAAGGGGCACCTGGTCAAGGAGATCGACGTGCTGGGCGGGGTGATGCCCCGGGTCGCCGACGCCACCGGCATCCATTTCAAGGTGCTCAACCGCAGCAAGGGACCGGCCGTGCGCGCCACCCGCACCCAGAACGACAAGATCGCCTACCGCAATTTTATGAAAAGTTTCCTGGAAACCGTACCGCAGCTCAGGATCTTCCAAGGCATTGCCAGCGCCATCGTGGTGGCCAATGGCCGGGTGTGCGGCGTCCGGCTGGCGGAAGGCGAAACCCTGGCCGCCGACGCGGTGATCGTCTGCAGCGGCACCTTCCTGTCCGGGCTGATCCATATCGGTTCGGCCAGCTATCCCGCCGGCCGGGCCAACGAGCCGCCGGCCCTGCTCCTGGCCGAAGCCATCGCCGCCCTGGGTTTTCAAATCCTGCGCCTGAAGACCGGGACACCGATGCGCCTGCATGCCGACAGCATCGACTGGGAGAAATTCATTCCCCAGCCGGGAGACGAGCCGCCCCAGCCTTTTTCCATGTTCACCCGGGGCAAGGTCAAGAACCGCATTCTTTGCCACCTGGGCCATACCACGGCCGCGGTCGGCGCGATCGTGCGCGACCATCTGCACCTGTCGCCCTTGTATTCGGGAAAGATCACCGGCATCGGCCCCCGCTACTGCCCGTCGCTCGAGGACAAGATCGTCAAGTTCGCCGGCAAGGAAAGGCACCACTTTTACCTGGAACCCGAGGGCCTGCGCAACAAGGAAGTGTACGTCAACGGCCTGTCCACCAGCCTGCCGATCGAAATCCAGAAAAAGGTGCTGGGCGCTATTCCGGGGCTGGAGAGAGCGCAGATGATGCGCCCGGCCTATGCCATCGAGTATGACGCCATCCAGCCGACCCAGCTGCGCGCCAGCCTGGAGGCGCGCCTGGTTGAAAACCTGTTTTTCGCCGGCCAGGTCAACGGCACCTCCGGCTACGAGGAAGCCGCCGCCCAGGGCCTCATGGCCGGGGTCAATGCCGTGCTCAAGGTCCGCGGCGAAGCGCCGTTCGTCCTGAACCGCGACGAGGCGTACATCGGGGTGATGATCGACGACATCGTCCGCAACGGCGTCGATGAACCCTATCGCCTGTTCACGGCCCGGGCCGAATACCGTTTGCAGCTGCGCGAGGACAACGTCTTCGAGCGCTTGGGCGGCCACGGGCTCAGGTTGGGCCTGCTGGCGCGGGCCGCTTTCGACCGCGAAACGCGCCGGCTGGAACGACGCCGGCGCGTGGTCAGCAAGTTGGCAAGGATCAAGGGGTGCTGGAACGACAGGAGCGAAACATTTTTCAAACTGCTGAAAATGCCCGAGATGACTTTTGAAAAACTGGAAGAACTAAACAAAAAACCGTTGCTGAAGAAAAAGACCTTGACCGACGTTTCCTATATCGAGGCGGCCGTCAAGTACGAAGGCTACGTCGATATCCAGAAGCGGGAGGTCGCCAAGATGCAAAAAATGCAGAAAACGGCCATCCCGGACGACCTGGATTTTGCCCTGGTCGACGGTCTTTCCATTGAAATGAAACAGAAGCTGGCCCGGGCCCGGCCCGGCACTCTGGGCGACGCCGCGCGCCTCCCCGGCGTCACCCCGGCCGCCCTCAACGCCGTCAGCATCCACCTGACCCTGAAATACAAGCAAAGATCGTGATCATGGCGCACATTCATTTTTTAGCAAGCCACGCCTTTTGCAGTTTTTCTCTACCCATATATTGATAATTTTTAATTTTTTCCATAAAATACCTTTATAAGGGGAATTGATTTCCTTGATAGCCGATCCTTTCGCGGTTATTATCCGGAACGGCGGCAACGATGAATGCTGAGTTCTGGCAGGGGAACTTTTATGAACCGTAAAATTGCCTTGGAAACCAGGGGGAAATCCAATCTTTACTTTATCTTGGTAATAGTGGCGGCCCTGGCGGCTGTTTCGGTGTTTGCCTGGTGGATGGCGAGGCGCGCCGACCAGCAGATGCGCACCGAACTTCTCTTGCAAGCAAAGCTTGTGGCTGTTTTGATCGACACAGAGTACGCAGGGATTTTAAACGGGACCGATGCGAATACGACCGCGCCCGGATTTGCACGGCTCAGGGAGCGGCTTGCCAGGGCACGCAAGGTCAATCCGGAATGCCGCTACCTGTATCTGCTTGGGCAAAAACGGGACGGCGCGGTGTTTTTTTCCCTTGACAGCGAGCCCGCGGATTCCGTGAACTACTCCCCCCCCGGACAGGCTTTTCCCGAAGCGTCGGACCTTTTGCGCAGCGTTTTCGCTTCCGGTCGGGGCGTGGTAGAGGGGCCGGTATCGGACCGTTGGGGCGTCTGGATAAGCGCCCTGGTGCCGCTTCGTCATCGGGATACGGGAAGAGCGGTCGCCGTGCTGGGAATGGACATGGACGCCAGCACCTGGAAATGGGACATGGCCGGCAGATGCGCCCTGCCGGTGGGCCTCGCGTCCTTCGTTCTGTTCCTTGGGATTTTCATTTTCGTGTTGACCCGGAACTACCGTCTCATTCGTGCGCAGGAACGGCGTATCAAAGAGAGTGAGCGGGAACGCCGGCGCATCCTGGAAAGTGCGAACAAGGCCAAGTCCGACTTCCTTGCCGGCATGTCCCATGAGCTGCGCACCCCCCTCAACGCGGTCATCGGATTTTCCCAGGTTCTTCAGGATCAGAATTTTGGCCCTCTCAACGAGAAGCAAAAAGAGTATGTGCTGGATATTCTGGAAAGCGGCCAGCACCTTCTCGACCTGATCAATGACATCCTCGATCTTTCCAAGGTCGAGGCGGGGAAGATGGAACTGCAGCTCTCCCCGGTAGTGGTTGGCGGCCTTCTCACCGGCAGCCTGGTGATGATCAAGGAAAAGGCGTTGACGCACGGGATTGCCCTTAAGACGGATATTCCCGAAGAACTGTCTCATCTTGTCATGCTGGCCGATGAGCGCAAGTTCAAACAGATCCTGTTCAACCTCCTTGCCAATGCAGCCAAATTTACCCCCGATGGCGGTGCGATTACTCTTTCGGCCAGGCGTATGGCAGAGGGGAAAGGTGAAGTCATCCAGGTTTCTGTCAAGGATACGGGCATAGGCATCACTCCAGAAAATCAGGGGAGGGTTTTTGAGAATTTTTTCCAGGTTGCAAACAGCCTGACGAACAAGATATCCGGAACGGGTTTGGGGTTGTCCCTGGCTATGAGTTTTGTGAAGCTGCATGGGGGGAGGATGTGGATGGAGAGCGAGGGAGACGGAAAGGGGAGCCAGTTTTTCTTTACTCTGCCGGTTCAACCAGAACAGGTGAGAGGAGAATGATATGGGCAGGGTTATCTTGATTGTGGAAGACGACCCCAAGAGCGTGAAGCTGCTCCGCGACTTGCTTCAGATCAGAGGCTATACAACCCTTGAAGCGACAGACGGAAAACAGGGGGTCGACATGGCCAGGGCGAAGATGCCTGACCTGATTTTTATGGACATGCAAATGCCCGTTATGGATGGCTTTGAAGCAATCAATATCCTCAAGACCGACCCTGCAACAAAAAGCATCCCCGTCATCGCTTTAACGGCCTTCGCCATGCAAGGGGACCGGGAAAAGTGCATGGAGGCCGGATATGATGATTACATCACAAAGCCGCTGGATATTCGGGCATTGGTAACAAAGGTCAAAGAATATTTGGAAAAATCGGAAAAGAAGCCATAACCTCCCGGGATCAGAGGGCCGCGGAGAAGCCGAACCAGATTTCCGTGTCCTCGTTGACCTCGTCCAGCAGCGGGATCATCACGTTGAGCGAGGGGGTCAGCGTCAGCTTGCCCACCGTCAGCGGCACGCTGGCGTAGAAATCGATGTTGGAGAATCCTGTCTTGTCGATGTACTGCCTGCTGTTGAAGCCGATGAGCCCTCCCATTTCCACGCTCACCTTTTTGTTAACTTTCAACTCATGGCTGCCGCCCAGAGTGACATAGAGGCCGCTGCCCAGATTGAAGTCGAAGGACACGGACAGACATGGTGAGAACGGCAAGTCGGTCTTGGCGACCGTAGCATAGATCTCCTGGGAAGTATCGTCCTTGAATTTGAAGGTGCCCGCGAACCAATAGCCGTAGTTGGTGAAGCCGGCGGTCAATTCCCACCCTTCCGGCACCTTGAAAGCGTACGATAGGGTCACGTCGATTTCATCGGAATACTTAAACACTTCCCGCTGCGCCAGTGCGAAGCTGCTCCAAATATTGAGCGAAAACCCGCTTTCGCCAAAATCGACTGTGATTGAAGGTTGAATGGCCGCATGGTTGTCGGGAAGCAAATCGAAGCCGCGCCAGATGTAGCGGCTGACCAGATCGACCTGGCCGGAGACCGCGCCTGGCAGCATCAGCGCCGCGCCAGCCAGAAAAGCAAGCAGCGATAAAACGAATTTTTTCATGCAACCTCATTCTGATGCTTGAATGAATCGGCAACATGCATCCGGTAAATTATATCACAACCAGGCTGGTCGCCAGCAGCATGGATCCGGTATTGTCTGTTCACCAGGGACGACATCAACGCCCTCGGCATCAATCTGACCTTGAAGTACAAGCTACGGGATTAAGCGCTGCAGTCGGCGGCTCAGGTGTACGGCATTTGTGGCGGCCGATGTCATATGCTAAAATGGCGGCATCCAGGCAGACCTGGAACGAACGGCCGCAAGGAGGCGCATGAGCCCGCAAACCAAGATCTGCCAGTCCTGCAAGGAAGTCAATCCCGCCGACGCCCGCGAATGCCGCAGCTGTGGCCGTTTTTTCATCGCCGCGCCTGCGCGAACGCCAGATTTCGCCCCGGCCGACGCCTTCCGCCACCCGGCCTTCATCGCGGCCGCGGTGCTGCTCATATCCCTGTTCCTACCCTGGTTTTCCGTTTTCATGTTCAACGTGACGGCCATACAGATCATCAGTCTCAGCAAGGAGGCCGGCGGCTTTTCCATGCGCGCCGGCGGGCTGTTCGCCTTGACCCAGTTCCTCTTCTACCTGCTTCCCGTCGGCTGCATCGTCGTTTTCGTACTGGCTTTCCGCCAGGCGAGCTTGCGCCTAGTTGGGAGCGTCACCGGCGCGCTGCCGGTAACGATTTTCGTCCTGCTGATTATCCAGAGCTCCCAGATTCCGAACGTCATGGGCGCCGGTTTCGTCGTCGCCATCCTCGCCGGCATCGCCTTGATCATGTTCAGCCGCCGTGAGTTCTGAACCGATAGGCAATCGTTGATTTAAAAAAGTTTATTCCTGCCTCACCTTGACTTGCCGCCTGATTTAGGAAAATAATATGAGAAGGAGGGAAGTATGAAGCGCAAAACAATAGGGTTCCCGATCATCTGCTTAAGTGTTCTTCTTATCCTTCCCAACGGCTGCCGGAGTTCCAATTCGGACGACCAGCCGAGCGCGGAGCCCGATGTATTTATTGCCGGGTATACCCTCAACGGATCGGATATCGCTGTCCCTTGCACTTGGAAAAACGGAACGCGAACCGATTTGAGCGTGAGCGATCCCGCCAAAAACGGATCCGCGAGCGGCATTTATGTTGACGGCACTGACATCTACGTGTCCGGGAATTCAATAAATAGTTCCGGGGTCCTTGTTCCCTGCTTGTGGAAAAATGGCGTGCGTACCGAGTTGAGCACCATCTCTGCCGCCAAGGGCGGCCAGGCGCTTGCCATTTTCGTCCACAAGGAGATCGTCTATATGGCCGGCTCTGTCTGGAACGATGCCAACGTCAACATCCCCTGCTACTGGCGCGATGGAGAACGCACTGAATTGAGCGTGCTCACCCCGGGCATGGGCGGCTCTGCCGCTGCCGTTTTCGTTACTTTGACCGGCGATCTGTACATTGCCGGCAGCACTTCCGACGCTTCCCATGTCCCTGTCCCCTGTTATTGGCATGATGGCGTGCGCGTCGATCTGAGCAAGCTGGATCCGACCGGGATGGACTGGGTTTGGTCGATCCAGGTTGAGTGGGGGAATGTCTATGTAGCCGGCGATGTCCGCAGCGCCGCGAATGTCCCGCGCCCCTGCTACTGGAAAAACGGAGTACGGACCGAACTTTCCGTCATCGACCCGGATGGCTGGGCCGAAGGCTATTCCATATTCGTCAGCTTTGGCGATGTCTATATTGCCGGTCATTGCATGCGGTTTTCACACAAATATGTTCCTTGCTACTGGAAAAACGGGGTGCGCACCGAGTTGAGCGTGTTCGACGGCAACCAGGATGGCTTTGCCTATTCCATTACCGGGTACGGAAATGATATCTACACCGCCGGTGAAACCACGACCAGTTACCATGTGCGCGTTCCCTGTTACTGGCGCAACGGCGGCCGCGTCAATCTGAGCGTCTTGGCTGACAAAGACGGAGCAGCCCTTTCCATCTTTACCCTGAGCCGCTAAGGGCCCTTTTTCAGTTTATTATTGCAAATTGAAGGGTTTTTCTATAAAATCAGCGGATGGAAAAAAGAATTCCCACCGGGGCGCCGAAGAATTCCCGCTGCCTGATCACCGGCGCCTGCGGCTTCATCGGCTCCCACCTGGCCGCGACCCTGGCCGCGGCGGGGAACGAGGTGGCCTGCCTGGTGCGCTCCACCAGCCGGCGCGACATCCTC
>JAPKZL010000025.1 GCA_026393795.1 Candidatus Aminicenantes bacterium
ACATGCTTAACCGCAGCCTCCAACTGATTCCCAGTATCCTGCCCATGGTCATCTCGCTGTTCCTGATCCCATTCATGACTTTCTTCCTGCTCAAAGACGGCCGGAGGCTGAAGAAATCTTTCATTCAAACCCTGCCCAATCGCTATTTTGAAATGACTATCAATTTAATTCATAAAATCGATGGCCAATTGAGCAGCTTTATCCGCGGCCAGATGTTGGTCTCCCTGTGTATTGGTATCCTATCCATCACCGCCCTGGCTATCCTCAGAGTGCCTTATTGCCTGATCATCGGCGCCATAGCCGGTGTGGCCAACCTGATCCCTTATTTCGGACCGATCGTCGGCGCCGTGCCGGCCATCATCCTCAACGTCATCGACAAGGGCTCCCTGAACGCCGCCCTGGTGGTGATCCTCGCCTTTCTCCTCATCCGCATGATCGACGACACGCTGGTTTCGCCCAACATCCTGGGCCGCAGCCTGGAGATTCACCCGCTGCTGGTGATCATCGTCATTTTTATCGGCGGCGAAATGTTCGGCCTGATGGGCCTGCTGCTGTGCATCCCGGTCACCGGCATCATCAAGGTGACCATCCAGGAGCTGCACTGGAGTTTCAAGCACTACCGTGCCTTCCGCATCGGTTCCTGATCGGGCTGTCCCGGCCGACAGGGAAATGAGATGGAAAAAGTGGTGAACGAATTCCTGCCGGCCGAAAGCCCCGCTACGCTGCTGCGCCAGAAAAAAGGTCAGACCGTGGTCAACCTGGGATTGTTCTGCAACATCGGCCTGGCTGCGCTCAAGACGACCATGGGCATCGTCGGCCACAGCGCCGCCCTGCTTTCGGACGGCATCAACTCCACCTCCGATGTCGCCTATTACATTGTGGTCAAGATTTTCATGAAACTGGCGGGCGCGCCGCCGGACAGCGAGCACCCTTACGGCCACCGGCAGATGGAGAGCATCGCCGCCCTGATCGTGGGCTCGTTCGTCATCACCACCGCCATCGCCATTTTCTGGAACTCGCTGAGCGATGTCTTCGATCAGCTCAAGGGCGGTGCGGATTTGAACCGCGCCAGCGCGGCCACTTTATGGGTGGCGCTGCTGACCGTGGCGCTGAAGATCGCCTTGACCCTCTACACCAGCCGGGTCGGGAAAAAAACCGGCAACCTGGCCATCCGCGCCCTGGCCTTTGACCACCGCAATGACGTTTTTTCGGCTCTGGCCGCCAGCCTGGGTATTTTCCTGAGCCGCCGCGGCCACCCCTGGGTCGATCCTTTGGCCGGAGCCCTGGTCGCCCTGTTGATCCTAGGCACCGGCATCGAGATCCTGCGCCAATCGACGGCCGACCTGATGGACTCGGTCCCCAGTCATTTTCTGGACAAGAAGATCAGGTCGGTGCTGGCGAAGGTGGGGGAAATCAAGCGCATCGAGGAGATCCATGCCCACCGTTTCGGCCCCTATTTCGTGATCAACCTAACCATCGGCATTGACGGCGGCCAGGACGTGACCAGCGGCGATGCCATCGCCACCCGGGTCGAAAAGCTCCTAACCGAAAAGATCGAATTGGTGCGCAAGGTTTACGTCCATTACCACCCGGCATCGTGAAATTAATAAGATCCGCTTAAAAACTTTCCCGCATGTAAGCAGCCAATTTTTCCAACCCGGCCTGAAAATCACGGCGGCCGAAACCGATGCGGAATTGCGCCGGCGCGGCGGAGAATAGCAGTCCGGGCAGGAGCAGCACGCCTTGTTTCTCGAGCAAGCCGGCGCAGAAAGCGTCGCTGGCCTCGTCGAAATTGACGCAGGGAAAGGCCACCGGCCCGGCCAGTGGTTCCTGCCAGGAAAAATGCTCGCTGTTTCGCTGCATGAAAGAGCGCAGCAGATCGAGGTTGCGGCCAATGATCTCCCGGTTGCGTTTCAAGATAGTCTCGTGATGGCGCAAGGCCAGGGAAGAGAGAAATTCGCTGGGGGCGGCCGTGCAGATGGTAGTGTAATCCTTGAAGGCCGCCATTTTTTTGAGAATGTCGCGATTGCGGCAGGCAATCCAACCCAGACGCAATCCGGCCAGGCCGAAGGACTTGGACATCACGCCCAGCGAAACTCCGTTTTCATACACTTCACAAGCCGCCGGCAGCCTGTTTTCCGGCTTGTATTCCAAGAAGCGGTAGACCTCGTCGGAAAAGACCAGCCAGCCTTTGGCTTCGGCAAGCTGTAGCATGCGCTCAAAAGAATCGCGGCTTGGCAAATATCCGGTGGGATTGTGCGGAAAATTTACCACTAGAGCCTGGGGGGCGCCCTTGGTTGAATCTTCGAGAAATTCGAGGTCCAACTCCCAACCTTTTTCTTGAGTTGCTTGCCAACAGGTTACCCGGCAGCCATTGCCTTCGGCAACAGCGGTCAGCGATTGATAGCACGGGGAATGGACAAGCAGGTGATCACCTGCATTCAGCACCGCGTTCATAAAAACAAAAATGGCTTCCTCGGCCCCGGCAAAGACCAGGATGTCATCGGCGGCAATTCCCTGATAAAGGCCGGCGATCTCCCGGCGCAATTCGGGATTGCCGGCGGTTTCGGTATAACCCAGGCGCAGGGCGGCAAACTTTTCCTCGGCTCCGGTATCCAAAGCCAGCAATTCACCGGCGGTGAAAGTTTCGCAATCCGAAGCGCATAGCACGTGCGCGCCCCCGAATTCATGTCGTGCGAAAAATCTTTCCAGGGCGAACGGTTCCAGCTTCATGGCCGCCAGCTTAAATCGTCAAGCCACTATTGTCAAGATTTATATCCGGGAAAAACCAAAGAGCATTGCCAGCTCAATTGAAGAATTCCAGTTGCACCACGCCGCTGTTGTCCCCCACGTTATCCTTTTCGACGAAGAAGGCATAGAAATTGCTGCCGTAGGTGTAAAACCGCGTGGTCTGGCCAATAGTCAAGGCCTGGAGGGTTATACCATCGACACCGTGATAAAATACCAGGATTTCATTCATGGTTGTGGATGGTGAATTGTAAGCGCTGCCGCTGACATGCACAGAGTATGGGCCAGCGGGGATCGAAATTTTGGCCGCCGAGAGGTTCCAGGCCGAGATACAGTTGTTTTTCCCGTGAACCTTGATCTGCTGCGATCCGAATAAGAGGGTGACCTCGCCGGAATTATCCGTGAGTTCGCCTTCCTCAACAAAAAAGGCATGGAAACGGGCTTGGGCCCCAATGCTTCTTAAGTCCAAGTTGTACGATTGGCCGATGGTCAGCGCAGCAAAGTGAGTGATGCTGTCAAGGCTCTCATAGCACACTAGCACGGCTTTAAAGTGATCAGTGCCATTATAGTAGGCGTTGCCCGACGTTTGCACCGTGTAACTGCCGCGATCGATCAATGCCTCGACAGCGGCCGAATTATTCAGGATGAAGCAATTGCTCTTGGCGTTGACATTCAATGTCGCCATGAAGGACATCGGCGTAGCGGAGACCTCGAGCTGGGTGTCGCGGTCCATGGCCAGGTTGCCGCTGGCGGCGAATTCCATTCCGTTGCTCTTCACCATGAGATCTTTGTAGTCGGCACCAAGCTCGAATTGATAAGGCACTAAGGTTCCTTTTTTGTAGGTATAGCTTCCGGCTGCGGGCGTTCCGCTGACACCGGCTCCGATCGTAACGGTTAGGGTATAGTTCTTTTTCTTCATCAGAAACACAATGACAAGCACCGTCGCCACGATGGTGCCGGCGACGAGCAGCCAGGGGAATTTCTTTCTGGGTTGGAGACGGCGTTGCTCCGCTTTCTTCAGTTTTTCAAAAACTTGGGGCGCGACCTCGGCCCGGATTTTGTCCAGGCGCGCACTGAAGCCGGCAGTGGGTTCGTCCTGGCTGATCTCCGGGTTGTTTTTAAGGGCGGCGCGCAGGCTGTCATCGCATTTCTGATCGTCGCCGACCTCAAAATACATTTTGGCCAGAAGATAATAGGCTTCGGCCACCTGGTTTTTCTGCTTGGCGATGGCGCGGATCTTCTCGATGTAAATGCCCAGGACCCGCGCCGCTTCCTCGTAGGACCCGGCCTGGATCAGCTTCCTGGCCGTTTCCAGCGGATCTTCATCGCCGGCGCGAATGGAGGCAGGCATCAGACAGAACCAGGCGAAAAAAAACAATGTGACCATGCC
This sequence comes from Candidatus Aminicenantes bacterium, assembly GCA_026393795.1. Taxonomy (NCBI): domain Bacteria; phylum Candidatus Aminicenantota; species Candidatus Aminicenantota bacterium. The sequence goes on from JAPKZL010000025.1 coordinate 4,139, forward strand.
CTGGGTACGGACCGATTCACGATTTCCCATGGTAGACGCCCTAATTGATCCGCGACAGAACCAGCCGCTGCTGGTCGCGGCCGATGCGGAACGCGATACGCCAGTTTTCAATCCGGACGGCGGCTCCGGTTTTGTTGACCGGCGGCTGGACCTTGATGCCGTTGATGCACGTCTTGATCAGATCGAGGATCTCCGCCCGCTGCGATTCGGGTTCGATCTTGACGTCGCCGTCGTTGGCCGATTCCAGGCTGACATTTCCCGCCTGTCCGATGCGCAGCACCAATGTGATCGTGCCATTGACCCGGATGCCGGCAGCCAGGGGGGCGACGGAGATCAGCCCCAGTTCCCTGATGTACTGCTGGCACAAAGCAACGGGCAGGTCGATGATCCTCGCCGCTTCGGCCGGCTTGGATTTTGCCGAATCATCCAACTGGGACGCCGCCACGCTTGGCTTTTCATCGGCTGCGCTTTTCTTGCTCGCCGGCTTGGCCGGGGCTTGCTCCTGGGAAATCGGCTTCGCCCTGTTCTCGGGCACGGCTGCCATTTTCTGGACGCCGGGTTTCTTGTCGGCGCCGGCTTTGTCCGGTCCCGGCGGCTGCGCCGGCCCTTGTTGACGATCGGCCTGCTTTTTCTTTTCGGCCGCGGATTGGACACGGATCTGCTCGTCCAGCTCGTCCACCTCCTTCCCGACCTTGAGCGTGCGCGCCGCCGCCGCCTTTTGCCCGGCAGGTAAAAAATCACCCTTGGCCAATAGCTCCCGCGCCTCACGGAGCAGGGAAACATAACGCGCCTCGTTCATGACCGAGGCCTGATCCGGCACGGCCCGCGCCGCCGGCACCGGTCGTTTTGCCCCGCTGACCATAAAAAAGTAAAGCGCCGCCAGTGCCAGCGCCAGGACGGCAGCGACGGCGAAGGCCGGCCGGACATGCGGCCGCTTGGCAACCCGACCCCGGCGCCGGCCTTCAATGATCACTGTTTTCGCTTCCCTGCCCTCGATCGAGATCTTCTTGAGGTCGAGCTCCAGTTCGGCCATGGTTTGGAAACGCCGGCGCGGGTCTTTTTCGGTGCATTTGAGGATCAGGCGTTGCAGTTCCGGATGCAGGTCGGCCCGGGCCCGCGCCGGATCGGGCATCGGCTCGTTGATGTGCTTGAGGATGACCTGATACGGCGTGTCGCCCTTGAAGGGCACGATCCCCGAAACCATTTCATAGATCGTGATGCCCAGGGAATAGATGTCGGTGCGGACATCGACCGCTTCCCCCTTGGCCTGCTCCGGCGAGAAATAATACGGACTGCCCATGACCCTGCCGGTGGAGGTCATGTTGGTGCTGTCGAGTTTCTTGGCGAGACCGAAGTCGGTCAGGATGACCTTGCGGTCCCCGTTCTGGATCATGACGTTGTCCGGCTTGATGTCGCGGTGGATGATGCCCCGCTGGTGCAGGTGGTTGAGGATTCCCACCAGATCGGACGCGATGGCCAGGATCTCCGCCTGCGCCAGGGGCAAGTGACGCTGGATGTAATCATGCAATGTGACGCCATCGATGTACTTGAAGATGATATAGGCGACATGGTTGTGGAAGCCGAAGTCATAGACCGAGACGATATTGGGATGGTCCAGGCTGGCATACAAACGGGCCTCGCGCTTGAAACGCTCGACCATTTCCATGTCCATGGTCAGGTCGCGCGCCAGGATCTTGAGGGCGCAGGGCCGCTCGAGGACCTTGTCCTTGAGCAAGAACACGGTCGAAAAGCCCCCCTTGCCGATGAAGCGCAAAATCTGGTACTTTTCAACCAGTTTTTCCTTGATCGGATCCAGCTCGCTCCGGAACAAGCCGTCACTGTCGAGGGTATGGGCGGGCAACGGCGAAAATTCTTTGCCGCAGTTAAGACAAAACTGCGCGCCGTCTGCGTTGCCGACACCACAATTGGGACACTTGTTCACGTTAGTTCCCCCCACCCTGCCTCACGAGAGAAAACGGAACGGGCCACCCGATTCTCTCTATAACGAATTCTAAGAAGAATTGTTAAAAAAGTAAATACCCGGCGATGGATTTCTTCAGCGCGGCCCCGAATCCTGTTCGACGGACAAACGGGAGGCGATGATCCGCTGAACGGTCGCGGTCAGGGCTCCCTTGTCAACGGAGCTTAAAACCTCGGACCTGATGGCGGGATGGATATGCAGCCGCACCTTCCCCGGCGTGATGCGGCCGCGGTTGCCTTCGCGCAGCCGAAAGGAGCCGTCGATGGTCAGCGGCACGATGGCCGCACCCGAGCGGGTGGCCAGCTTGAAACTGCCGTCCTTGAAACGGTTCATCACTCCCGACTGGCTGCGCGTGCCTTCGGGAAAAACGATCAGCGAGCGGCCGGCCCGCAGGTCGGCGATGCCCCGGGCAATGGCCCGGGCCGATTGGCGCCGGTCCCTGCGGTCGATGAAAATGCAGCCCAGCAGTTTCATCCAGATGCCGACGATGGGGAGGCGGCCTACTTCCTTTTTGGCGACAAACCCTTTGGGTCCGGGGACATAGCCGATCAGCAGCGGGATGTCAGAAACTTGCATACCAGAAAATCGTGCGCAGCATGGGAAACCCATCATAGCCGAACCCGTTCCGCTTTTCAAGCCAGGCACTATATCCAATTTTCATTCATTCCGCTATAATAAAATTATGTTTGCAGTTCTGGAACTTATAGGGTTCATCAACATCGTTGGCGTAGTGCTATACCAGTTTATGTTAGTGCCATCATTGGCTACTGAAATAAAAAGTCGTTTTCAAGAACTTGGTCAGCCAATTAAATTGGGTTTCTTCTGGGATCGAGACTATTTATATTTTAAAGCAAAACGACTCAATCGCGATCTGCAAGATCCAATTATCAGCCGATTATTGAAAGAGCTAAAAGGCTTTATTATTTATTCGATCTTTTCATTTGTCTTTCTTGCGGTCACAGTAATATTAGATGGCATATTAAATAAGTAACCGATAATAATGGCGTCATCTTCATGGATCGCATGCAGTCATGGGCAGGGGTTCAATACAAGATCAATAAAGGTCATATTGAACCCCTACATTTTTATGCCCCTACAGCCATTGTCATAGGGGTGGCAATATGGTATACTTGAATATAAATTTAGGCAATTTGTTTCCTGAAAACGGGTAAGACAACCATTAATTTCCCTGATCAAGAACTACAAAACAGTCAATAACAGCAGCACGAAAATTGCTGTGTCCGCCGGTGACAAATTGCTGAAGGAGTCATAAAAATGGAACAAGCAATCCTGCAGAAGATCCGCAATATCGGCATCGTGGCCCATATCGATGCCGGCAAAACCACCACCACCGAGCGCATTCTTTTTTTTACCGGGCTCATTCACCGCACCGGCGAGGTGCATGACGGACAGGCGGTGATGGATTTCATGAAGCAGGAGCAGGAGCGGGGCATTACCATCTCCTCGGCCGCGATCACCACCCAATGGAAGGACCACCAGGTCAACATTATCGACACTCCCGGCCATATTGATTTCACTGTCGAAGTGGAACGCTCGCTGCGCGTCCTGGACGGCATCGTCATGGTTTTTTGCGCCGTGGGCGGCGTCGAGCCGCAGAGCGAGACCGTCTGGCATCAGGCCGACCGCTACAAAGTGCCGCGCATCGCTTTTATCAATAAAATGGACCGCCAGGGCGGCGATCTTTTTCAGACCGTCACCATGATGAACGATATGCTGGGTGCCAACGCCCTGGTCTATCAACTGCCCATCGGCAGCGAGGAAAATTTCCGGGGCGTCATTGACCTGGTAAAAATGCAAGCCTTTACTTTCCGGGAAATGGAGATGGAAATCAGCGCCATTCCGGAAGACATGCTGGCCAAGGCCAAAGAATTTCGCGCGATCATGATCGAAAGACTGGCCGATTTTGACCTGGATTTGATGGATAAATTTTTAAACGACAAAGAAATCAGCGATGAAGATATCCGGCGCGCTACCCGGCACGCTGTCCTTACCCTGTGCATCACCCCGGTTTTTTGCGGGTCCGCCTTCAAGAACAAGGGCATCCAGCTGCTGCTCGACGCCGTGGTCGATTACCTGCCCTCGCCCATCGACCGCGGCATCATCATCGGCAGCGACCCCAATGATCCCGAAAAAGTGATCTCGCGCAAGCCCTCGAGCAAGGAACCATTCACCTCCCTGGCCTTCAAGATCATCAACGACGCCTACGTCGGCCAGCAGACATTTGTCCGCGTGTATTCTGGCGAACTGCAAGCCGGCAGTTATATCTACAACCCGGTCAAGGACAAGCGTGAACGGATCAGCCGCATCCTGCGCATCCACGCCAACAGCCGCGAGGATATCGAGCGCATCGGCGCCGGCGATATCGCCGCCCTGATCGGCACCAAATTCACGACCACCGGCGACACCCTGTGCAGCGAAAACGAACCGGTCCTGCTCGAAAACATCCATTACCCGGAGACCGTCATCGACCTGAAGATCGAGCCGCCGTCAGCCAAGGAGCGGGACAAGCTGTCGGCGGCGTTGCACAAACTGTCACTGGAAGATCCCTCTTTCAAGGTCCATTTTGACGATGAAACCGAGGAGACCGTGATCTCGGGCATGGGGGAACTGCACCTGGAGATCATCGTCGACCGGTTGAAAACCGAACACCATGTCGAGGTCCAGGTCGGCAAACCCGCCGTCGCTTTCCGCGAAGCCATCACCCAGGAAGCCCCGGCCAACTACAAATTCAAAAAGCAAACCGGCGGCAAGGGCCAGTTCGCCCATATCGTCATGCGCCTGGAACCCAATCCCGGCCTGGGACTCGAATTTGTAAACAACATCAAAGGCGGCAACATTCCCAAGGAATTCATCCCGGCCATTCAAAAGGGGTTCAAAGCCTCGATGGAAAAGGGACCTTACGCCGGCTATCCCATGATGGACGTCAAGTTTGTTTTGATCGACGGCAGTTTCCACGCCGTGGACTCCAGCGAACAGGCCTTCAAGACCTGCGCCCAGCTGGCCATCAAGGAAGCCATCGCCAAGGCATCGCCGCATGTGCTGGAACCGATCATGAAAATCGAAGTCAATACCCCCGACGAATACGTGGGCGAGATCATCGGCGACATCAACCGCCGTCGCGGCAGGATCGACAGCATGCGCCGTTTCCGCAAGGGCTCGCAGAAGATCAACGGCAGCATCCCCTTGATGGAAATGTTCGGTTACGCTTCGGTCCTGCGAACCGTTTCCAGCGGCCGGGCCAAGATCGGAAGAGC
>JAPKZL010000026.1 GCA_026393795.1 Candidatus Aminicenantes bacterium
CATGTCAGCATATGGCAGATCGCCCAAAGTGTTCTGATCTACCTGGGGATTCCTTTTTTCGGCGGCATGCTGACCCGGTTTATCCTCCTGAAAGCCAAGGGCAGGCAGTGGTACGAGACCAGGTTCATTCCAAAGGTAAGCCCCATGACACTGGCAGCGCTGCTGCTCACCATTATCGTCATGTTTTCGCTCAAGGGCGAAACCATTGTCCAATTGCCCATGGACGTGCTGCGCATAGCCATGCCGCTGCTCATCTATTTTGTGGTCATGTTCTTTACATCGTTCTACATGGGAAAGCGGCTTAGCAACGATTACAGCAAAGCGGTGACCATTGCTTTCCATGCCGCCGGCAATAACTTCGAACTGGCTATCGCGGTGGCGGTGGGCGTGTTCGGCATTACCTCGGGGCAGGCATTCACCGCCGTCATCGGGCCGCTGGTCGAGGTGCCCGCGCTCCTCATCCTGGTCAATGTGGCCCTCTTCTTCCGCAAAAAGTATTTCCAGGCGAGTTGACGGGTGATGGATAAAAAGAGTGTCCTGTTCCTTTGCACCCGCAGCTCGGCCCGCTCGCAGATGGCCGCGGGGCTGTGGTAACTTTATAAAGTTTACTGATTTTGACATAGTATATAAAGTTATGTAAAATCAACTTATGAAAATATCGGAAAAATTAAGGCTCATACAGAAAATTTCCGGACTGACCCAGGAAAAAATCTCCAAACAACTGGACGTGTCTTTTGCCACCCTGAATAGCTGGATTAATGAAAAATCCCTGCCGCGAAAAAAGAAGCAGGAAGCCATAAATGAATTGTATTCCCAATATGCCGGAATAAAGGTTATTCCGGATACGTTACTTCAAGCCAAAAAAGAAGTCATCGCCATGAAAAGTCAAAATCATCCTGGGATTGTGAAAGAAATTTTAGTCAACCCTGACATTCACAAGCAATTTGTTTTATCCTTAACTTACAACACCAATCGGATTGAAGGCAGCACCTTGACCGAAGATGAAACGGCTGGAATACTTTTCGAAAATGTTTCCCCGCCGCATCGAAGCTTAACTGAACAATTGGAGGCCAAAAATCATCAGTCTGCGTTGCGATATTTATTCACTTGGGCCCTTGCAAAAAATAAATTAAACGAAGGATTGGTTTTAAAATTACATGCCATTTTAATGAATAGTATTCGCGAGGATGCCGGCGCCTACCGTAATCACGGAGTAAGAATTTTGGGCGCCAACATTCCAACCGCGAATTATTTGAAAGTTCCCGTATTGTTGAAAGAATTAATAAAAAATATCAATGCTCCCGGCAAAGACATCATCGCCCATGTTTCTGAAATTCATGGACGCTTTGAACAAATTCATCCTTTTTCCGATGGCAATGGCAGAATTGGCAGACTTCTGATGCAGGTTATGCTGCTGCGGGAAAATTTCCCGCCGGCGCTGATTTTGCAGGAAAAAAAACCTTTTTATATTAAATATCTTAATAAATTTCAAATGACGGGAAATTCCAGTTTATTGCAAGATTTTATTTCTGACGCCGTAATGTCAGGGTTTGATGTGTTAGAAAGAAAAAAATAAAGAGATCGAAGCAATGGGTGACCCCAATGTTCGGCTTATTCGGCCGGCAACGAGCCAGGCGCCGTCTATCCCCTGGCTGTCAAGGTGATGGTTGAGCTATGCATCGATATCTTGGCTCATCGTTCCAAGCATGGGCGCGATGCCATTATAAAATGGCTTGAAAAGTTTAATTAAAGGTTGAATTGCGTTTGGAGATCAAATAAGCTAGAGGTCCTTCAGGATCGCTTTGGTTTCCTGGCCGGAAAATTGCAGGTAAACGGCCCTTTAGGGGACGATTGGTTTCGCAAAGACAACTTGCATAAAGATGATCCAAACGCAAATACACTTGCGTTTGGTAATTGCTTGTGCTAGGCTTAAATCATGGAAATCAAAAAACGCCGCTACTGGCTCGAACTCCTGGAAACCTTGTGGGAGAAACGATCGGTGCTTTGGCTCTCCGGGGCCAGGCGGACGGGAAAAACCTGCATCTGCCAGAGCGTACCACACTCCTTGTACCTGGATTGCGAACTGCCCAGTGTGCGGAGAGAACTGTCCGATCCCGAAGCTTTTCTCGCCGCCCAACGCGGTCAAAGGATCGTTCTCGACGAGATCCACCGGCTGCCCAACCCGAGCGAATTGCTGAAGATCGCGGCCGACCATTACCCCGAAGTGAAGATCGTGGCCACGGGTTCGTCCACTCTGGGCGCTTCATCCCGTTTCAAGGATACTTTGGCGGGGCGCAAGCTGGAGATATGGCTGCCGCCGATGATTTTTTGCGATAGCAAGGACTTGGGCCGGGAAGACCTGGCCCAGCGCCTGCACCGTGGCGGCCTGCCCCCTTTTTTACTGGCCCGAAGCTATCCTGAAAGCGAATACCGGGAATGGGTTGAAGCCTATTGGGCCAGGGACATCATGGAGCTGTTCCGGCTGGAACGGCGGTACTCGTTTCTGCGTTTCCTGGAACTTCTCTGCCTGAACAGCGGCGGCATTTTCGAGGCAACCCATTACGCCATTCCCTGCGAAGTAAGCCGGCCGACCATCACCAACTACCTGGCTGTTTTGGAAGCAACCCATGTCGCTTACCTGGTCCGCCCTTTCCATTCCCGGCGTTCAAGGGAGATCATCGCGGCTCCGAAGGTATACGCTTTCGACACCGGCTTCGTCTCATTTTTTAAGGGTTGGAAAAGCCTGCGTCGGGAAGATCTCGGCTTGCTCTGGGAGCACTACGTGCTAAATGAACTGATGGGCCGCGGCCAGCGCCATGACGTCCGTTACTGGCGGGACAAGGCTGGGCACGAAATTGATTTCGTACTGTCTTCGCCCGCTGGAAGCACGGCGATCGAGTGCAAGTTGTCGGCCGACGCCTTCGACCCAGCCGGGCTGAAATCGTTCCGCGGCCTTTACCCAAAGGGGAAGAACTACCTCGTGGCCGGCGATGTCAAGAGAGTTTTCAATCGCCGCTACGGAGCGCTGGAAGTTGCATTCCTGGGTCTTGAGCAATTAGAACCTCAAGATAAATGATTTACGCTTTTTGCGCAGATCATTGCAATTGAAAAACGCAATCTCGCGACTGAGTTCAGGGTTTATATAAGCCTGCGGTCCTTCAGGATCGCTTTGGCTTCCTGACCGGAAAATTGCAGGTAAACTGCCGTTGTATTTAAATTTG
>JAPKZL010000027.1 GCA_026393795.1 Candidatus Aminicenantes bacterium
CAGATAGGATTCGATGATGTTGGACGTGTCCTGGTAAGCGATATTCCCGGCGCCGAGGACGGTCTTGAGATAGTTTTTCTGACCAGCATACGGCAAGCCAAGGAGATTCATGATGAGCGCCCGCGCCCGGCGCGAGACATACTTGTCCTTGTCCAGGCCATTGGCAGCTGTCAACTCAGCCTGGGCAACGACGTTTTCCAGGTGTTCCAAACTGATCATGTAGGCACCGGCGGCCAGGTCCAGCGCCAGGTCGCGGACAATGGTCTTGCTCTCGCCCAGGGCCAAAGTGACCGTCAGCGCTTCGCTTTTGACCATTTCCTGGCTCTCATCGTTGGTCACCTTGATGGTTAGCGGCTCGTTTTCCAGGGCCACGTTGCCGCTGTTACGCAGCGCCAGATGCAAACTCACCTGGCTTTCGCTTCCGGCCGCCACCGTTGCCGGGGTGACGGTCATGGTGCCGCTGATGACTTTGCTGGCCTCGATGATCACGGCCAACTCCTCAGTTAATGTTCCGGCAGTGCTGTTGACGGTCTGCCTGAGGTTGTAATCGCCTACCGGATACGTCCCAGTGTTGAAAATGTCCGTCTCCAGCGTCGTCGTGTACGGGCTCAGGCTGATGGTCTTGTCCCGGGTCAGGATGTTCAGCGAACTGGCCTTTTGGGTCAGGGTCAGGTGCAGCTGCAGCGCCAGATTGCTTTCCGTGTTGTTGATCAAACGCGAAAAGATCGAAACGTCACTGTTGGCCGGCCAGAGCTGCGGATCGATGGACAATTTGTAAAACAGGGCCGGGACTTCCTCGACCATTTCAGAAGCGTTGTTGCCTTCGGCGTATTCCTTGATCGCGTTTTCACGGTCAACGGCAAAGGCCAGCGTATGGCTGCCGGCATGGCCCGAACCGCTCCAATTAAATTGAAAATCCTGATAGGCCGCGGGCGCCAGCGCACCGACACTTGCCGTTTGCGTGTCTATATTGTTATCGCTGAATACCAGTGTAGTAGCCGCGGCAGCGGTTTTGCCGTTGTTGCTCACCCTGATCGCATAAGTGTAATTCAAATCACTTATGCTCCGGTCCGCTGCCTCGACAACAAGATCGGGCAAATTGGATCCGTAGCCGAACCAGGCGCTTCGGGTTGACGTCAAATTGTCCTCGCTCATCACGGCCCGTAAATCGCGCCAGCCGCCGGCTATCTGGGCCGAAGACAAATCGATATCAACGCTGCCCAGACCGGCCAGGGTGATACTGCGCTCATCCACTTGCACATCGTCCAGATACAACTTCAGGCTGGCCGTGCCCGCACCGAAATAGTCTGCCTTGACCTTGACCGTTTCGTTGCCGTCGGGATAATCGAGATGATCGGTCGTCAGGCCGAGCAGCACCGCGTCGCCGCAATCGAAAGCGGCCGCCCCCGAAACCACTAATTGTTCTTCGCGGTACAGACCGTAGACGAAACGGTGCGTTCCCGCTTCGGTCGTATCGAACGCATATTCCAAAACTGCCGGAGTTTGCTGCGTGGCCGACAGGGTTACGTTCTGTTCGCCCAGGTAAGTCCACTGACCTTCGGGCGTCGTCGTCCAGGAGCGCAGGTCAAGTGAGATATCGCGGTTGGACTCCAAAGTCAACATGGCCGTGATAGTGTCGTTGGGAGCGTATTTGCCGCGTTCAAGTTCGGCTTTTGCCACCTTGACCACCAGGCCGCTGACATCGAACGCTTTGGACCCGCTTGAGGTCCCGTGAGTGATGTCGGTCGGCGTAAATGTCCAGGCTACGCCGTAACTGCCGCCCAGTGCATCGGCCGGCACGGCGAAAACGACGCTGCCGCTGCTGCCGATGGCGATCGTCTGGATCTGGCCGAAGCATTCGGCCGTCAGGCTGCCAGACTCGCCCACCGTGAACAGGGCGTAAATGGATTCCCCGGGCGCGTAGACCTGCTGGTCCAGCATCACGCTGACGTTGCCGGCAAAGTTGAGATAGATGTCATTCAAGTAAATGCCGCGTCCGCCTACCTGGTAGATGCTGTAGAACACTTTTGCCTCGCTGGCTTCAGTCAGCGGGATCTCAAAAACCAGCGAGCTTGAACCATTGTCTAAAGTAAAGGCGCGGCGCTCGCTGAAATCGTTCCAGTTGACCACCGCTTCCAGCGGCGTTGCCACTGGAGCAGTTGAAGATATATTAATGGTCAATTGCGCCGTTTCGCCGGCGTTGTACAGGCTGCGGTCCAGGGCCGCCGTGACGTCCAAGGCGATGCCGTTGACCTGAAAGTAGAAATTGCCCTTGGCCAGGCCGTTGGTTACCCCAAGACCCGACAAATTGTAATTGAAGGGATAACGGCCGGCCGGGATGTCATTGTCGATGTCAATGAAAATATCGCTCAAATTCTTTTCTTCACCCGCCTCCAAAACCAGTTCGCGCGTCTCGTTGAGGGTGTCGAAAGCGCTCATGACGATTTTGACTTCGCCACGGCGGTTGCCTTCGTTCTTGACCTTTAGGGTGACGTTGGCAAAGGCGCCGGCGGAAATGGCCAGGTTTTGCGGCACCTCGACCACTTTGATGTCGGCGTTTTTGATTGTCACAATTTGCGTGTTCTGGGCAAGCAGGTTGCCCGCCGCTTCGTACAGATAAGCCTTGACTTCCTGGCTGCCGCTGGTCAGTCCATTGGCGTCAAAATTATAAGCCTGGTTCAAGACAGCTTCCGAAATGACCTGAATTGGTTCTTCGTGGCGAAAACCGCCGGCTTCAATGACCAGCGTGCCGGCAAAGTCGCTGTATCCGTTGTTCGAGATATTGACCAGCACCGGGACAACTCCGTCCACAGCGGGCTGCACCGCTACCGTCGAGGTCATTTCGTTCAGGTTGAGCACTTTAATGGGCGAGCTGACCATGCCACCAACTATTTTGCCGCCGCTGAGCCTGACCATGTAGTTTCCATTCTGGACAATATCAAAAATGAAAGTGTCGCTGACGTTTTCCCCTGCATTTAAATAATAATTACGGGTTGCGGAGTAAATGGGCGTTCCTCCGGCGGCCGGGATGATCTCGATTAGCAGCGGGACGCTGCCGGCCACCGTATCGCTGTTGGTCAGCGTATAGGTAAAATCGGTCAAGCCGACCGGGTATTTGGCCGCTGGCGTGAACGTCAACTGTCCGATTCCCGCTGGCAGCACTGAAAAATCGGCCTGCCCCGCTCCGCCTCTCCCGGTCGTCCAGCGCAACTGGTAGGCGCCGGGAGCCAATGAAAGCTCAAGGGAATCGGCGCTTGCTTCGGCGTTGGGATATAGGTTATAACTTTTATCAGCCGTATATATGGCGATTTCTGTGCCCAACACGTAGAGTGCAAAATGGAGGGTGTCGCTGAAAGGCAGACCGCCGGAGTTGGCCACGGTGTAGCCTATGGCGATGCCGCCTTCGCGGTACTGGGGCAGCACATTGAGCGCGAGGTTTTCTACATAACCGTACTTGACGATCTTCTGCTCGTTCTGTGTTATATCACCACTCAGCGCGATATCATAGGTGCGGTCGTTACTGATTGTATCATTGAAGGAAAGGATGCGTTCCTCGTTTGGTTTTAAGGAAACGTCTTCGTCCAGATAAGAGGGCGACCCGCCGGTCGCCCCTACGGAAACATGCACATTGGCGATAATCTGGCCCTGGTTGGCCAGCTTGATCTTGACCGGGAACGCTTCATCACCGGCGTATTCGGGATTCATGATCTCATAGGTCACAGCCGGTTCGCTGTTCCTCAGGATCAGCTCGGCGCTGTCGAGGAGGGTGTCGCTTTCCCTGACTTCAACGTTCAATTGCCAGACTCCCGTTTCACTTTCATTAAAAGTTAGCGTGCCGTTATGGCTTTGTCCGGCGCTCAAACTCAAAGGATCTTCTTGCAGGATCGTCTCCACCCCTGATGGTGAAACCTTGCTTACTTTCAAGTTCAAAGCCACTTTGTCTTCGGTTGTATTGTTCAGGACTTCCAATTGCAAAGCATTGCTGCTGTTAACCCTGACATCGGGATCAGCGTTGCCGCCCTTTGACAGGGATGTCGCCACAGTTGTGCCCCTGACTAGAAATCCGTAGTCACTTTTAGCAAGTTGCTGATCAATTACTGAAATCAATTCGGCCGAGAGTGTGTAATTACCGGCTTTTAATGTTTTCCCTGTCATTAGATCAATATCGATATTGGCTGCAGTATTGACCGGGAATTCGCCGCGTGATCATTCCGGGGCTGTAAACGGCTTTAAGGGTAAAAATATCATTCTGAAAAGTCTGTAGTGCCTCAACTGTTGGATCGTATCCATTTCTTATAATCCATAAAACCCCGGTTGAATCAAGGAAAATATCTCTAAAACCTTCAAAATAATATTGGTAATCTTTTGGTCTTAAGTAAACACCTTGATATCTTGTAACACTAAAATCATTGTTTATATGAAATATTGCAGGAACCAGGTAGGCAGAATAAGCGAAACCACCCCAAATGCTTCCTGCGCCATCGGAAACTATTTTTAGTGCTTCAGAAGGAAAAGCCCTTATCCATGCACTAACTCCATCATAGCAAAAAAGCCAACGATCAAATGTAGATTCCTTAATTCCAGCCGAATACCACAATCGTCCGTTGGTATCAAAACCCATAACAGGGTTCAAGCGATATGTGTTTCCCCCCAACGTCGGATATTCGATATTACTTACGACAGTTTCTTCAATTCTTTTTATACGATTCAGCGAATATCCAGCCGCATAAACGACTCCATTGGTCCCAGCCGTTAATGCGGAAACACCTCCCAAAAAGTAATGGTTGAGGACCCCTTTGTCCAGGCAACTAACTCCTTCTATGGACCCGATCCAGACCCGGCCCCTGGTGTCTCCGGTTATACAGGTGACCGGACTAAGCAGTTTATCCATGTCTATTTCGAGCTGGCGCAGCTGCCACTTACCGGAACTGAACTCCACAAATCCGGGATTGGCCCCGAATAAAATTCCTTCTCGCTCTGGACAGGGTATGATGCAAGTAATGTTGCCTATGGCTGAAAGATTCTGTCTGGAAAAGAGGGTGAAATCACCGTCACATTTAAGTAAAATCTTGCCACTGCCGGTTTTAGTTCCCAAAAACCACATTTGACCGTCGTCTTCGGCAAACTGGTTAACAAGAGTGCCTGGAAAAAGCGTTGCTACGTCCCAATTATTCCATTCCCCCAACGTATAACGCCAGATTTTACCGCCGGTAGTCATCCATATCGAACCACTCGCATCTTCACCAAAATTAAGAGCTGTTGCCGGATCGAAGGGAAGATCAAGTTTATCAAAGCGGCTGCCGTTGAACCGGTCGATACCGCCGGCCGACCAGACCCATATTTCTCCTGCTCCGTCCCTGGCGAAATCAAACACATTATTGGAAGACAGACCGTCGGCGGTCGTATAGGAACTCAAGGCGCCATTGCTGAAAACCGAGATCCCTGATGATGTGGCCATCCAGATATCTTGCCAGCCATCCTTGTCGCGCTCGCTGAAATTCGAGACGTTGTTATTCAGAAGCCCGTCAGCGGTCGTAAAATGATTGATCAAGACTCCCGAGCTGCTGAGATGCCACACGCCATCGTTGCTGGTTGTGAGCCATAAATCTCCGTTTGAACCGATAAAAAGAGAAATAAAATTCTCTCCGGGTAGCAGCTTAATATATTTGTTTGTGATATAATCCCATGCGAATAATTTGTTTTTGCTTATCAAATAGGTTTTATTCGCCCGCGCCCCTCCGCCACTAACAATAGCTCGACGATACAAACTGAAATCTCCGGCTTCATAAACCGATTGTGCGACAAATTTATTCTTCAGTATCTTTACCCGCAGCATGCCATTGGCAACTTCTCCAGCAACACCAATCTCAGCCTTCCCGGCCACTGCTTCGTTGTCGAAATATTTTTCCTTGAGTGTGAAGGCATTCAAGGTTGCTGTCATGCCGCTGACCACAACATGGCTGCTTAATTTAAAGACTTGGCCGCTGCTTTCATGCCGCCCTTCCTGCAAAAGGATATATCGGCCGCTTTTCGTCCCCACAGGCAAGGTTATTGTCATGTTCTTTTGTTCGCTTGCGGCTAAAGCTAACACTGATTGCTGCTCCAAAACCTGTTTTTTAAATTCATCAAACAAGCGGACAAATACATTGAAGGTTCCCGGTTTGCCGCCGCTGTTTTCAAACTTCAAATCAAAGGGCGTTCCGGCACCTACATTGGCGGGAGGTTCGAAAAATTTCAGGGTAATCATTGGCAGCTTTACTGTGACAGTGCTTTTTACCAATTGTCTGTCTTCCACGAGCAATTGATATTCGATTGTGTGCGAACCTTCAGTAACCGTTTCCGTAACCGGAACCTGGTAGTTGAACTCGTTATTGATTCCAGGCTGAATGGTCACGGTTCGAGTGTCATCGTAATTCAGGCTTGCGGATTTGACGGAAAGAACGGCGTTAAAAGGAATTTTCACACCTGAAATTTCCGAAAAAGCCAGTTGCAAATTCAGGGGGGGCCCTTGCTTGAGATCAACGGAATCCGTCTGGGCCGCATATTTAAATTTGGGGAAAAGACACAATAGATGGGTAACGCCTTTCTTTATGATATTCGCGGAATCGCGGATTTCGTAATCAATTTCATATTCATTGGAAGTCGGATAACCGATCGGGATTTTAAAAGTTTCAATTGCTTCAGCTTGTTCTTTTGGAATAACAATATCCCTTTCCTGAACAGCTCCAGTCGTGATATCGCTCAACTTTATGTGAATGGCGCCGACAGCTGCGATTTTCAATTGAAAATTGGCAATGTCGAGGTAACGGTAACCAAGCTGGTCGCTGCCCCCTTGTAGATCCAACAGGTACTGGTACTGCTGTTCCGCAATCGTGACCAAGACGGCTGTCCGTGACTCGTCGCTGTATTCGACCCTGAGGTTATATCTTGTTTCCGCGACTGGAGAAAAGACGAATGGTTCGCTGAAAGCCAGTTCCTGGGACACGTTGAACGTGATGTTTGCTACTTCCTTGCGGAACAACTCGATCCCGCCTTCGCTTTTCAGGGTCACGACATAGCGCCCCTGGTTGATAGTGAAGGGGCTGAGATTCCTGAGCCTGAAATTAACCGAATAGGTCTGCCCGGGAATCAGGCCATAGCGTTCACTGTTTTTTTCGATTGTATACGCTTCCGGAATGGTGGCCAATGTGAGGGCAACATTACTTTTAACATAATTGAATTGCTGAGTCTTTGTTTCAACGCTGCTGTCGGAGGTGCTGACAGCCAGTCGCATTCGATATGTACCGGGAGCATACAGCTGGCTTGGGATAAATTGCCCATTATATTGAAAAGCGTTTCCGGAAGTGAAGTCATGCTCAATTTCATAAACCGTCGCTAATTCCTGATAGGATTTATTGACATAGCGATCCACCATCAACCTGATCTTCGTCAATCCATAAGCGGCCCCACCATTGTTATTGGCTGTGATGGAATAATCGATAGCGGTCCCGTTTTTGAAAATATTTGTTGTTCCCTGGATGGCCAGCAAACTCGACGTGGCTTGCGCTTTCAGGAACACCACTTTCGCCGCCCCGATCTGGCGCAAGACTCCTGCTTCAACGTATTGCAACCTCATCGTAATTGGACTTGACCCGTTTTTCTCTGGCGGCCTGCTGCCCATCCTGCTCATCGGCATGCTGGCATGGAATATCCGCTCTTCGCCCGCAGGGATCTCTATGTTGATCGGCGTGTCAAGATATAGAGTAGGACCATCACCACCGTGACCGATGTTCAGAAACGGTTCAGATATGGCGATTGTTTTTGACTGGTCCGAAGTATTACGAAAATGGACGTCGAGTTCCACGTTCTGATTTAGGTATAAGTCTTCCTGATGTACGGTGAGCCAGCGGAGCACTCCCTGGCCAGGATTGTATTTGCCTTGCAGCCAGTGGATGGCGAAACGGCCGCCGTCGCTTTCGGTAAAAGGCTGGATCAGGTTTCCTGATGCATCATAGAGTTCGACCTCCATATGATAAATGCCGATCCATTGGCTGATTATGTCATTGTACAATCCTGTCGGGGTGATGGAGAAAGACAGGGCCGCGCTGCCGTCAGCCTGCGGATCAATTGCGACCGCCTGTTCAGCAGTGTACAACACCCGTTTATAATCGGGCGAAAGGACCTGGAATTTGGCCCGCGTGGCTGCAACTTCACCGTCATTGTGGATGGTTATTGCCGGCAGGGAGATGGGCATGGCCTGGTCGCGGGTGAGCCGCCAGGATGGGATAGGCAGGTTGACGTTGCGGGAGTAGGTCAGCAGGTCGCGGATGATGTGCGCTTCGTCCACCCCGGACATCTGCGAATGGGCGTTGGCATAGTCGCTGAACAGCGAAGTCAGGATCACCATTCCCTGACCTACAGGATAGGAAATCATCACCGGTTCCTGGTTCACCTTGCGGCGCAGCAGCACCGTGGCATTGGCCGGGATGGTGGAGAAGTATCCATCGACGCCGACGCTGACCGTTTCTGATGCCACGCCGGAAAAAATGGGATGGGGCACGTTGTTTTGCGTAGCATGGTAAGCCGCTCCCCAGAAGCACGATTGGTCCTCCCTCCAGCCCAAAGCGGATAGACTGCTCCCTTCCGGCAGCGGTACGACCTTCTCATAATGACTGCCATACTGCTGGGCTAGGACAATGACAGTTCCGCCGTTTTTTACATATTGTTCTAATTTTATTTTAAAAACCGAATCGTTTTCATATTGGATTAGTAATCCGGTCGGAATTATCAAAATTGGATGTTTTTCAACCATTGACGGGGAAAACTCTTTAAACGTTACTGCAGGGGGAACTCCAATTTTATTTAGTAAACCAATGATTTCACGATTGATGAACTCAAAAGGCATCAGAATCGGCGAATTGTATCCAATATGTGTGAGCCCGCTGCTGATTCCGCTTGAACTGGAATTGTTATCGTCGGGGTTATCAAGCAAATACATACTACGTTTCATACAAGAGGCGTTTCCCCCTCCATTAATATAATCATTCACGACATCTTCTGTTATTGCCCAGGCCATAGATATGGCGACAAATTGACGCAGATTTAAATAGTTTAAAAATCTGGAGCTACTGATGAATTCGACTTCCTGAAGGGAATGATTGACAGGAATTGATTCGCTGTTTGGCAATTCACCACTAATATTTTCTAAGGTTCCACTGAACTGGTCCGTACATTGATTATATGATGGCGCGTACCAGCCGGAAAGTAAAGGGAAAATTCCCTCCCGGTAAATTTGAAGATTTTTGTAAGAAGGTCGCATTTGATTTGGGCATATTGTGTTATTTGTATCATTATAAAGAATGGTATTAACACGCTGAGTTCCACCAAGAACAAAGCGAATATTTTCACGAAGAGCATCAAACAAGTTGTTTTGATTATCAATCAAAGTAATTCCTTGCGGATATGGAATGGGTTGACTATTATTTAAATAAACTGTGTTTTGAGCATTCGATACAATATTTGCTACAGATTCTCCATTACTAGTACTATGTGCATAAATTCCGTGGGTCCCATTCACATTAGGATTAATATCACCATCGAAATGAATAGAGATGAAATAAGGTTTGATGTTATCCCCTTTATTCTCTTTTGCTTCACGTATTTGATCTCTAATTTCTTGAGCTTTTCTAATAGGATATTGGAAATATCTCGCAGCCTTAATGCCAAGTCAGTTGTCATACAAGCTTCGCTATAGGTTACATTGTTAGGATCATCTACGGCTCCAGGTTGCCCGCCAGGAAGACAAGCGAGGCCATTGCTTGATTCACAACCATGACCTGGATCCAATAAAATGAAAACAGAATTTTTATATTCATTTGCCGCATTAAGACATTCCTGATTCTGATTATTCTGTTGACTAAAAATTAAACAATTTATTAAAAAGATAAAGAGTATTCCACTAACTTTTTTTGTATTAACCATATTTGTATTCCTAATTTTTTTTACGCAAGTATACAATCAAATCGCCATTGAGCATTCGATCACCCAGAGGACTCCATTCTGTGGAAGAGTTGGGATAAGGTATGGCAAATCGAATATTTTTTCCCTGAAAATTAAACAAATAAACTTCATCTGTTGGATTGCCAGTTTCATCTCCGGCTTTTTCCATTGTCAATAATATTAGTTTACCATTCGGAGCCAATTCTCGATTAAATCGATTTCCTCCAGGAATCAGGTCATTATTGTTACCAAGTTGATTTGGACCACCACGGTCAAAAAATGCCCGGAATTTTCCAAACAAGGCCCCACCAGCTTCATACAAATAAGCCATGTCCCCAAAAGTTGTCACTACAACTTGGCGACCGTCATGCAATTGCAAATAGGTTGGCGAATTTACCTCAAATGAAGTGATATTCGATAATTTTTTTGTTGAGAAGTCACATTTTTTTAGTTTATATCCGCTATCTGATATCATCAACAGGAGATTTTCTTTATCCAAAAAACGATTATTACCATATTCATAACTAAGTCTCGCTTCAATTATTCCCAAATCTTGGCGTGAACCATTCACAGGGTTATAAGAAAAAAACGAATAACTACTCTTTCGTGCCACAACAATAATCTGCATAAATAAAATATCCCCTTGCGGCGAAACATCGATAAAATGTTCTTTCTGGGGATCTAATGACAAAACAGTTTCCTGTTTTGTTTCCAGGTTGTAAATTGCATAATAATATTTTTTATTTTCCCAAAAATTATAAAAGATCCGTTTATTGTCAGAAAATAATGTTGCTTGACCATAATTGAATTTACGAGGAAGCTTTTGCAAGAAAGCTCCGTTCTTGTCCATGATATACCCGCCATCATTATTGGCACCCAGGAACCACTCCCCATCATAGGACCAGACATATCCCCCAACTGGTTTGCCGTTATAATTAATGTTTTTTGTAGATGCTATTTCAATTTTTGTAGGATCATCCCCGACATCCAAGTATTGAGCAAACAGATTGCCTACGGCCATCCCCAGAAATAAAACTAACATTACAATAATTTTAATATTCTTCATCTTCCCCTCCGTTATCTTTTATTATATAGAATTATTTCCAACTTTCTACACTCCTCCACCCGGCTTAAATGAAAAAAATCATGTGCCCGCGATCTGCCTGGCAATCAGGATGATAAAAGATTACCCTTCTCCATCGGAGAATTATGTCTAGCAAATAGTCTTCGCAGTGTCAATGAGGAATTTTGTGACATTTTTTTCGCTGGCGGACTGCTGCCCATCTTGCTCATCGGCATGCTGGCATGGAATTTCCGTTCTTCGCCCGCCGGGATCTCTAGATTGATCGGAGAAAGAAATGTGCGTGAGATTGGGACGGTGGTCGATTTCGTGACTTTACTTTTTTTTATATTTTTATAGTCCCAGGGCTGTTTCATTTCTCGCTCTCTTGCCCTTTGAACCCTATCTTGCGCGGCATCCTGGCCGGAGGAGTCATTAACTGCCTGATGGCGTCGAAGACCACCTTGAACTGAGAATCGTATTTTTTTTCCAGGTCCTTCAGCTGGCGGGCCAATACGGTGTTTGCCTGGAGCATGCGCCTCAGGCGAACAAAAGCGCGCATGATCTCGATGTTGACCCGCAC
>JAPKZL010000028.1 GCA_026393795.1 Candidatus Aminicenantes bacterium
GCTTGCGCAGCATCTCGACGAACTCCGTGTCCTCGATGATCTTCTGCGGCCAGACGCAGGGCACACGGGTGCCGATGCGGAAGAGGTCGATGTGCGGGATCTGCCGCACCTTGCCCAGGATCTCGTCGAGCTTCTTAGTGCCCAGCAGGAACGGGTCGCCGCCGGAGATCAGCACGTCGCGGATGTCCTCGTGGCTGGCGATGTACTCGATGCCCTTGTTGATCTCGTCCATGGACGGGTTCTTCACTTCGTCGCCCACCTTGCGCTTGCGGGTGCAGAAGCGGCAGTACATGGCGCATTCGTTCGACACAAAGAGCAGGACGCGGTCGGGATAGCGGTGAATGATCGTGCGCGGGCCGCCGAGCGGGATGTCGCCCTCCTCGTCCAGCGGGTCGGCGGTCAGGTCCATGTAGTGCTCGAGCTCCTCGACGTCGGGTATGGCCTGCTTCCAGATGCCGTCGTTCATCTTCTCGATCAGGCCGAGGTAATAGGTGTTCACCCGCATGGGATACTTGGCGATGACCTCGCGCAGCCGGGGATCGACCCGCGCCTTCTGGGCGGTCAGCCATTTTTCCAGGTCTTCGAACGTCTTGATCGAATTTTTAAGGATATCCTTGTAGGCCATGTTTTTCTCCTCAACTGTCCGGTAAAATTATAGCGGTAAAGGGAAGGAATTTCCAGCTTTGTTTTTACCGGCCCTTCCCGGCCTCACTCGAAGTGCTTGAACTCGGCCCAATCATCCTGCAGCGGCCGCAGCCGCTCCTTGAGGATCCAGACCACCATGTCGTTTTCAAAGGGCATGCAGTAGTCGTCATGGAACATGCCCGCTCGCACCACCTCGCGGTACGATTCCATCATCGCGTCGAGCGAACCGCCCAACCGGATGACCACCTCGCCGCTCGCGCCGCGGGCCCCCCAGAGCCAGTAGTTGTTGTGGCCACAGATCGCCTTGGGGAGTCCGTATTTCGAGCCGAAAAAATCGATGGCCCCGGCCTCCCCGTAGTTGTTGGCCACGATGGCGCATGTCGCCTTCTCTTCGGCAGTCAGCGTGCCGTAGGCGCCAGCGACGGCCGCCACCATCTTTTCCCAGCCGAACCTGTCGGCATAAAACTGGGGAAGCTTGGCCAGCTCTTTTTTTTCCGGGGTGGAGGGCACGTTGCCCAACGCCTGCGCGTAAGCGATATAGCGCTCGACCGAGAGGACGCCGATGGCGAAGGGGGCGAGGGCGACGCCGCTGAGGAGCAGCAGCAGGAGAAAGACGGGCTTGAGCCGGTGCCACTTGACCTTAAGAATGAATTTTTCAAAAGCGACCGCCCCCAGGGCGAAGAGCATCGGGAACAACGGCCCGAGGTATTCCGACTTGCTACTGCCGTTGACGGCAAGGATGCAAAACACCGCGAGGTAGATGATGGGGAAAATGCGGAAGCGTTTTGCCGGGTTCGCGACCAGGAAATAAACCATACCCGGGAGCCAGAAAAGGAACGTCAACTGGTTCATGTTCATGATCTGCTCCTTGAACATCGCCAGAGGGGAGACCGCGGCGTATTTTTCAGCCGAGGCGTTGCGGATGAACTCCAGGGTCGGAAAATGGTTGACAACCTGCCAGATGACATGCGGCAGGAAAAGCATGAAGGCGATACCGGCAGCGATCCAGGCTTTTTTCATCAGCAGCAGCTTGCGGTGCGTGGCGAGGAGCAGCCCGACGAAAAGGCCCGCGCCCAGCCAGAGGACGCTGATCTTGTTCAGCAGCCCAAGGCCGAGTACGAGGCCCAGGAGAAGCCAGTATTTCGGGGCTTCGTTTTCCGTGATAACTGCAACCAGGTATAACGCCAGCGTCCAGAAAAGGATGTCGAAGGAGTTCATTGAAAAAAACGAATTCATCCCAAGCAGGAGCGGGGCGGTAATGACCGAGCAGGCGGCCAGGGCCTGGGCAAACCTTTCCCCCCCCAGTTCCCGCGCGATCAGGCCGGCGAGGAAGACGGTCGCGGCGCCGGCGACGGCTGGGAGGAGGCGCAGGGCGAAAAGCGAGTCGCCGAAGAGGTGGCGGTTGAGCCACAGCGCGGCGATGGAGAAGGGTGGCTGGTCGACGTAACCCCAGGCCATATGCTTGCTGCAGGCAAGGTAATAAAATTCATCGCGAAAGAAGCCGTAACCGCCGAACAGGTTGGTCGCCAAGTGGACCAGAAGCTTGACCGAAGCGAGCAAAACCAGGAGAACGTTTTTCCCCTGAAAAATATTTTTTAATTTGAAATAACCATCATGCTTCATTGTTGCCCCCAAGCACGTGCCGGTGATCGCTGAAATGCCGGCAATGCCGATGTTTTCATCATAGGATAAAAGGCAGAAAGCGCTTCGTGTGCCGGGCATACTCTTCGTAAGCCGGGCCGAAGTGCCCGCGCAGCGCCGCCTCCTCGATGCGCACCCGGTTGGCCACCCCGGTGCCGGCGAAGGCCATGGCTGCCGCCAGGCTAAGCCAGTTCTCGAATGTCAAGCCGATGCCGGCGCAGACCAGGAGGATGCCGGCATAGGCCGGGTGGCGGACGAAGCGGAAAACGCCGTCCGTAACCAGCGCCTGCCCGCCGCCGACCTCGACATGGGGGGTGAAATAGCCACCCAGCTTGAGCATCGTTGCCCAGCGCACAATCATCCCCGCCAGCATCAGGGCGACGGCCGCGACGGCGATGACGGGGGACGCCAGCCCGATCCGTGCCGCCGTGATCTTCTTGAGGCCGGCGGCGATCCCCATGCCGCTGCCGATGCAAAGCCAGAGGACGAAAAGGGAGCGGCGCTCGATGACGCGGCCGGGCGCGGCAACGCGGCGCCGGGCCCGGATCAGCGTTGTGTCGATTATGGGCATGAATAGCAGCACGCAAAAATAAAGTAGGAGATAGCGGTTCATGAGCGTATTCTGCCGCTTCATTGTCGGCAAAATCCATAAAAAAATCAACGATGCTTCGATTTTTACGGCATCTTTTTGAATCCCGCCAAGGGAGCGACGGACTTGCGCAGAAGGATCTCGGAATGCCCTGAAACAATGTAATCCTTCAATTCGCCGATCACTTCATAGCCGAGGCGCTCATAGAGCCTCCTGGCGTTCGGATTGAAGGACGACACGCAGATAAAAACATTGGGCGCTTCCCTGAAGATGCGTTCCTCGGCAAAAGCAATCAGCCGGCTGCCCAACCCCCTGTTTCTCCAGCCCGGGGCGATGCAGATCGACTGGATGTAGCCGATGAACGCTCCCTGCATGCAAAGCATGATGAAACCCGCGACTTCCTTGCCGCCATGTATGGCCACGTATATTTCCCGCTCCGGGTTGGAGACGATCCCGAAGAGAGTCTCATAGTTACGGCGCAGGGTGATCCACGGCTCGGATTCGGCCATCATCCGCGCGCATGCCGTCGCTTCTTCCGGGTGCGTTATTTTTCGTATCTTTATTTTTTCAAAATCTTTTGAATCCATTTTGCCGTTTTATTTCCCTGTCGGCGGAATCAAAAAGCATTTCCCTGCTCGCCTTTCGTCCCCGGGTTCATTAGAATTGAGCACCCAGAGCGCGATCAACGCCCGCCCGGGCATGGATCAAGGTGGTGTCGAAGAGGGGAAGGCGGCCCTGGCCGCGGCTGATCAGCAGCGGCAATTCGGTGCAGCCGAGGATGATGGCCTGGGCGCCTGCGGCGATCAGACCGTCCATGATCTTGTTGACTGCCTCCCTGGACTCCGGCTTGATGACCCCCAGGGCCAACTCGTCGATGATGATGCGATGGACTTGCTCGCGCTCCTCCTTGACCGGCACCAGCGCCTCGATGCCGTATTTTTCGCGCAGCCGGCCCTTGAAAAAGTCCTCTTCCATGGTGAAGCGCGTCCCCAGCAGCCCGACCCTGCTGAAGCCCGCCTTCCTGATCTCCGCGGCGGTCTCGTCGACGATGTGTACGATCGGGATCTTGATCTTGCGGCCGATTTCATCGGCGAGCTTGTGGACCGTGTTGGCGCATAGCAGCAGAAGGTCGGCGCCACCGCGCTCGATCCCCTTGGCGGCCTCAAGCAGGATGGCCAGCACCCCGTCCCAGTCGCCGCGCTCGGTCAGCGGCTGGATCTCGGCGAAATCGACCGAGACCATGACGCTCTTGGCCGCGTGATGGCCGCCGAGTTTTTCCCTGGTCATCTCGTTAATCAGCTTATAGTACAGCAGCGACGATTCGGAAGTGATGCCCCCCAAAAGCCCTATCGTTTTCATTGGCACTCTCCGTTATCCAATTTCCAATTATAGCAGCAAAATCTTCAAACCGCTCTCGTGCTTTATCCCCAGCCGTCGACGTGCAGCCGCGCCTTAAGGTCCTCGGCCTTGTTCTCCCCGGGGGGATCTTTCGGGTAGCCGAAGGGGATGACGGCGGCGATCTCGTAGCCCACGGGCACGCCGAGGAATTCCTTCAGCCCGGTCGATTCGTAGGGGGTGTAGGTGCAGCCGAAAAGCCCCTCGGCCGCCAGGGCCAGCATGATGTTCTCGATGCACATCCAGGCCGAGGCCAGCGGGTTCAGCTCGAACAGGGTGCGGCACGAGACGAGCGGCTTCATCTTGTAGCAGACCACCAACACCTGGCGGGCCTGAAGCATCATCGTCATCTGCAACGGCAGCGAGCTCCGGTAAACTTTTTTAAGCTCCTCGTCGTCGAACTGGGCGACGAAGCGCTCGATCTCCTCCTTGTCCTTCATATCCCGCGCCTGCAACCCCCCGCTCACCGCTTTGGCCTTCCTCTCCTTGTCGCTCAGCAGGATAAACTGCCAGCTCTTCAAATGGGCGTTGCACGGCGCCCGTAGCCCCGCTGCCAGCGCCCGTTGGATGGCCTCCTCCGGCACCGGGTCGGCGTTGAACTCGCGCACCGTCCGTCGTTTCTTCACCGCTTCGTAGAATTCCATGTATCATCCTCCATGGCCGTCAATGGGCCGCGCTTAATAGGTATTGAAAGCGCTCATGAGGCCGGAGGCCTTGCGCGTTTTTTCCCGCAGCGGGTAGCCTTCGGCGGCGTAGCCCAGCGTGACCAGGAGGCCGATCCTCCTTCCGGCCGGGATGCTCAGCAGGCGCTTGATCTTCTTTTCGTCGAACCAGCCCAGGATGCACGTGCCCAGGCCAAGCTCCGTTGCCTGCAGGCAAAAGTGGGCAACGGCGATGCCGATGTCGATCAGGGAAAACTGGCGCTGCTTGAGCAAGGCGCCGACTTGGGTGACAAGACCCGGTTTCTCGGTCACCAGGACAACGATCACCGGCGCTTCCAGGGCGAAGCGGTTGAAGGAGAGGGCGGCGTTGAAGGTGGCCCGCGCCACTTGAGTACGCAGTTCCGGGTCGTCGACCACGATCAGCTTCCAGGGCTGGGCGTTGCTCGCCGAGGGCGCCAGGCGCACGGCTTCGACCAGCTTGTCCAGCAGTTCCCTGGGAACAGGCCGTGGCTGGTACTGGCGCACGCTCTGCCTTGTCTTCATCAACTCGGGAAATTCCATGCCCACTCTCCTTGTTTGAATCTTTTATATGTCATAATGTAAAAATCCGGCATCCATGCCGCTGCATTAACCGCCATTCCCGTAATATCGTTCATTGCCCTTGCCGCATGCGCCGCAGCGCTCCAAGTACCAGGAGAGGCGCGAGCCGCATTGCGGGCATTTCCAGGCCTGCTCCTGTTCGCCGAGGAAGGCATCCAGCCCGTTTTTGCGGATGAATTCCAGGTTGGGCTTTCGCGCCGTGACGTGCGGCAGCTTCTTGTCGAGCTTGCGCCAGCGGACGACGATGTGCATGATGGTGAAGTAAAAGCAGGGATACTTGGCGCACAAAGCGCAGTTTTCCACCCCTTTCTTTTTGGCGCATTTGATCATCGGGCAGACCCTGCAGCCGGCGAAAAGGGTGTCGGACTTGCAGCCGTGGCAAACGATGTCGGCCTCCTTGATGACCTTCCTGAACCGCTCCGGCATCTCTGCCCATTGCGCCTTGACCCCGGTCTGCTCGGCTTTTACCGACAGCCGATAAATGTCGCAGCCGCCGCAATACAGCCCGCAGTAGCCGTCCATTTTGATTTCACTCATCGATTTTCTCCTCCAACAAAAACCTAGCCGGCAAACTCGATCTTCTGTTCCGCGATGACCAGCTCTTCGTCGCTGATCTCGGCCGCGGCCAGTTCCTTTCTTTTTTTCTCGCAAATAATGATGATCAACGCCATGAGCGAAAACATCGCCCCGGCCCCGAAGGGCAAATTCATCTCCAGGGAGAATAGGGCGCCGGCCAGGATCGGGCCGACGATCATGCTCAGCGACATCACCGACGACAAAACGCCCAGGATCATCCCCTGTTCCCTGGGGTCGCCCTTCTTGGTGATCCGGCTGGTCATGACCACCCGCAGCGTCGACTGGGCGAAACTGTAAAAGATCAGGCCCAGGAGCAGGGTGAAAATGAAGAAGACGCTCATGAACATAAAACCTAGAAAGAGGACGAAAAAGAAATAGACGATCAGCTTCTCCTCGCTGAAATGCTTCAGCCAGACCTTTTTCAAGAACAGGGCCTGGTTGAAAACCAGGATCACCCCGGTGCCGACCATGACCAGGCTGATCAGGAAAGAATTGAAACCGAAGCCGCCGGCCCGGTAAAGGGCCAGGACCGATTGCTGCCCGGCCAGGGCCAGGCCGAACAAAAACCAGGCGGCGAACCCCGGCCGGAGGTTGGCGCTGGCGAAGGCTTTGCGGATGGGTTGGAAGGGATTGAAGGAGATCTTCTTTTCCCGGTCGCAGTGCTTGTTGGTCTCGGGCAGTTTGAAAAAAGCCAGGACCATGTTGACGGCCGCCAGGCCGCCGACGAACCAGAACGGCAGGCTGAGCGAGATCTGGCTGAGCACGCCGCCCAGGGCCGGGCCGACGATCAGGCCGATGCCGAAAACGGCGCCGATCAATCCCAGGTTGGTCGTCTTTTCCCTTGGGCTTTCGGCGATGTCGACCAGGTAGCTCTGGGCGATGGGGAAATTGCCCGCCGCCAGGCCGTCGATGATGCGGCCGATGAAAAGCCAGTAAATGTTGGTCGCCGCCGCGAAAACCAGCCAGCCCAGGGCCGTGCTGGCGATGCTGACGATCAAAACCGGACGGCGGCCGATGCGGTCGGACAACGAGCCCAGCAGCGGGGCGCTGAAAAACGAAAAGAAGGAAAACGTGGCGAACAGCAGGGTCACGATGAAGGCGGAGGCCCCAAAGGATTTGACGTAAAAAGGCAGGACCGGAATGATGATGCCGATGCCCAGGACGTCGATGAGGACGGTGAGCAGGATGATCATTTTTTTATTCATGATCGTTATTGGTTGATTGTATCACGTCGCGAAACTCAAAGTTTAACCTGGGGCAATCCGTTCCTAATTCCCTTTTTCGATTTTTTCCCCTTCGATTTTTAAAATTCGGTAAGCCCAGTCGGCCAGGCGCGGGAACATGATATTCAAAGGGCCCAACAGAAAATAGGCTGCCGGTACCGCGACGATCGCCTTGTTCCTCTTTATGCCCCTGGCCATCGCCTTCACGACTTCCACGGGCGCTATTTTCGGAGATATCCAGGGTACTTTTAGATTCTCCATCATCGGCGTGTCGACGCGGGCCGGGTAAATGGAAGTGACGTTGATCCCATCGGCCTTTAGCTCCTGGCGCAGCACGTCCCCGAACCCATCCAGCGCGGCCTTGGCGGCCACGTAGGGGCCATCGTTGACAATACCCTTCTTGGCATCCAGGCTGTTCACGATCACGATATGGCCTTTATGGTTGCGCCGCATTTCCGGAAGAACGCTCTTGACGGCATGCACGGTGCCCATGAAATTCACGGCCATGGAGCGCTCGATCGAGCCGATGTCGATTCCGCGGGAAAGATCCTGAACATACTCGCCGGCATTGGCGATCAAGATATCGATCTTCCCCCATTTCAGAACCGTTTCCCTGGCCATCCTCTGCATGTCGGCAAACGAACAGACATCGGTTCCAAGCGCCAACGCCTGCCCGCCCTGCCGGCGGATTTCTTCTTGCACTGCCGCCAGTTTTTCCCGATTCCTTGCGGCAAGGACAACCTTTGCCTGAAGCTGCGCAAAGAACAGCGCCGCTTCCCGGCCGATGCCGCTGGAGGCGCCGGTGATGATGACCACTTTGTCCCGAAAAAAAATCTTGCTATTCATGCCTGGCTCAATTCATTCCCCTTCGATGTCGACGACCACCGCCGTCACGTCATCCTGGAGGCTTGCCCCCGGGCCGACCCAGCTACGCAAGGCAATGATGACCTGCTCGATCAGGAGGTCGGGAACGGCGGCGGCATGGACGGCCAGCAGCCGTTCCAGGCGCTCGCTGCCGAAGAACTCGTCGCCGCTGTCGCGCGCCTCGACCAGGCCGTCGGAGAAGAAGAGCAAACGGTCACCTTGCCCCAGCCTGACCTCGGCGGTGACGTACTCGGCGCCGGCATCGATGGCGAGCAGAAGGCCGCCCTCGCTCAGCGCCTCGATGCGGCCGTCGCGTCGGCGCAGCAGCGGCGCCGGGTGCCCGGCGCTTGCGTAGTATATTTTGCGAGCATTGCGGTCGATGAAGGCGCAGCTGGCCGAGACGAACGCGCCCGCGAACTTGCCGCAAAGCATGCGGTTGATGTTCTTCAACACCAGCCCGGGCTGATCGTGGCGCTCGGCCTCGGCGGCAAAACCCATCTTGACCATCGACGCCACCAGGGCAGCCGGCACCCCGTGGCCCGAGACGTCGGCGACGATCAGGCCGAGGCCTTTCGGCCGCTGGCTGTCGAAATCGTAGAAGTCGCCGCCGACCTCGCTCATCGGCAGGTAGCAGGCGGCGACGCGCAGGCCCCGGGTTTCTGGCAGGGACGCGGGCAGGATGGAGCGCTGGATCTCGCGGGCGATCTCCAGTTCGCGGGAGACGGCCGCAAAGCGGCGCTCGGTGACGAGCATGCGCTGGAGCACGGCATAGCCCACCGTGGCCATGAACAGCATCATGGCGAAATGCTCCACCCGGGCCAGGACATGAACGGTCTCCAGGGCGGCGACGACGAGAAAGAGGATGCCGCTGAAAATGACGACGCGAAACTCGCGCGGCCAGCTTCCCCAGCGTCGAAAAACAAGCAGGTGAACGATCACGATGCCGCCGGCCGCCAGCACCACCGGCGGATTCAGCCACATGGTCGCTCCCGGCCGGCCGCGCAGGAGGTCGTTGGCCATGGCCAGCAGGGCATAGCCGGCCGCGGCCTGACCGATGCGGCGCAGGCTGGGCCGCGACCCGGACCCGAGCCGCGATCCGGGCCCGAGCAGCGACCCGACGAAAAGGACGGCGGGAGCGATGATGGCATAGTTGATGAAGGCGTCGAGATAGAGCCAAAAGATCCCGGGCAACAGGGGCTGGATGAGATCCGATCTCGCGGCCAGGCGGATGCCGTATAGGCAGCCGTACACGCCGAACCAGAACGGCGCGCGGTCGCCACGCTCGGAGCGCAGGGCCGCCAGGGCGAACGCGAAGAGACTGATGGCGATGATCAGCGCCGCCACCACCAGTCCGGACAGCTCGATCGGCAGATTCATGGCCGCTCAGCCTTGGGATCAACTTGCGGATCGTCAGCGCGACAGCGTTGAACGGTTGCCCCAGCCGGCATCGTTGCTCCTTTTTTACAAAAACCCATCCGCATTAATAGAAAAAAACCTCGAATAAGTCAAGGCCCCCTTTGCCGGGGAACCTCGGCCGGCGCCATGCCGTTGCTTTTCGAACCTTTTATCAATTAAAATAATGCCGTGCGGGACGGGCCGCCTGCGGGCGCCCGTGGGAGGAGCCATGCTCAACCAAATCTTTTTTTATGCGGCCGCGTTCTTTGTTTTCGCCTGGGGCATCGCCCATTTGTTCCCGACCAAGGGCGTGGTGCGCGGCTTCGGCGAGATCTCGGCCGACAATCGCCGCATCATCGCCATGGAGTGGATCGTCGAAGGGGCGGCGCTGATTTTCATCGGCTTGCTCGTCGCCGTGGTGACGGCCATTGACGCCAAATCTTTGCTGGCCCGAGCGGTCTATTGGCTGGTCATCGCCATGCTCAACGCCCTGTCAATCATCTCGCTCTTTACCGGCTTCAGGGTGAACTTCCTCCCTTTCAAACTCTGCCCGCTCATCTTCAGCGGTTCGTCGCTCCTGGTCCTGCTGGGAATCTGGCTGTAGGATTCCCACCGCTTACATGCCGTCGATCTTCTTCTGGTACTTGTTTTCGGTGACTTCAATGTTGTACTTCAGGGCGAACTCCTTCTGCGCCTCCTGCAGCTCCTTGTCGAACTCCGCCTCGCGGGCGGTGATATTGCTCTGGATTTCCTGCAAGCGATCGCGGTCGCCGTCGGTGACGTTCCCCGTCCCTTTGCCCAGGATGTCGACCAACTCGGCGTATTCGGCGGCGGCGATGTCCCGGTAAAATTCGAAGAGCGCGACGGCCGCGTCGCGCAGCCGAGTGTTGCCCTTGAAGTCCTGCATCCGCGAGACCACCGCCAGCGATTCGTCGATCTGCCCGTTCAGCGCCAGCAGCTTCACCTGCATGGCGGCCGGGTTGGCCTGGGAGAAGGAGTCGGCCAGGGCGAGCATTTTTTCGATGATCTTGTTCTGATAGCCCACGATGCGGTCGTTGTAGTTGATGGCCTTGTTGCTGCTGCCGCAATGAACGACGAAAAACAGCGCCAGCCCGGCCGCGACCAACGGTAGCTTCTTTTTCATGGCACCCCCGCTGCATTTCGATTCTTGTGGATGGGAAAACCGACGGCAAGATCGATTTTCCCTTCAAGGGATACTAAAGACTTGTCAATGAAATTGCAACTGGCAATTGGAAATTTCTATGCGATCGATCTGCTGTCGCAACCGGCTACGATCCGGCCGCGGAACTTTTAAACCAGGGGCAAACGGCGAGGCACACCTTGCAGGAATCGTCCCCTTTGCATAGCGTGATGTCCAGCACATCATCCCGGTGCGCGGGATGATCGGCAAAGGGGGCGTATTTCAGCGCGTGATGCGGACACTTGTCGATGCACAGGGTGCAGTCGTCGCATTGGTTCGCCAGCGGTTCGCCGGGCTGGAGCTTAAGGTTGGTCAGCAAGGCGATCCAGCGGTGGACCGGGCCGTACTCGGGCGACACGATGAGCAGCGAGCGCCCCTGCCAGCCGAGCCCCGCCGTCTTGGCCAGCACCTTGAGCGATAGCAGCCCCAGGCGCTTAACCGGGTCGATCTCGTCCTCCGGGTGGATGATCAGGGCGCGGTCTTCCTTCGTCTCCAAGTAAGCCGATATCTGCAGTGCGGCTTTTTCCAGGAAGACGTCGAGATCGGCACCCTTCGCCTTCGCCCCCAGCTTGTTCAGCTGCGCACCCAGGACGATCGCGTAGCGGAACTTGTCCAGCAATCCGGCCGGATCGCCCCCCATCCCCGGCGGCAGCCCTCTCAGCCGCTTGAGATCGGCCACGCCGAACAGATCCACTCCCAGTTCCCCGGCCAAAGATTTCAATTTCGTTGTATCACTCATTACTCAACCCCGGACCTCTTGCTTTTTCTTGTCATTACACTGGAAAACCGGGATCATGTCTCGATTTCAGTCGTCGGTATTCCAAAAAATTAGACAAACTCCTCCTGCGGCGGATGACAAATTCAAGCGCAGCGGAGTTCGGGTTTAGGCTTTCTTGGTCCCCTCTTCGGTTTTACCCATGCTCCGGCAGCAGCAGGTCTGATAAAAAAGGCTCATAATGGCCAGGATAGCCCCCGCAACGACGATCACCCACTTCGCCCAGGCGGCCGGCCACCAGACAATGGCTAAAACAACGATGGCCGCAGCCATCAGGAAGCGGCAGAAACAAAGCTTCATGATCCCTCCTTTTTACTCTTGCAGGATTTTAAAATAAAGCACGAATTTTTTCAATGCTCCGGTGTTCTCACGCATCGCCGGTGGGGGTGACTGTATTGACTACATATTTTGTGCTGGAATTCATGCGGCCCCCTTCTCCATTTTTTCACACATGCTTGCGCCGTCCCAGTTTTTCCCCCATTTATCTGTGCCGGGTGACTTTAATCACCCTTGATCTTCAGTTTAGACCAGCGTATTAACGATGCTTTTATTGACCCTAATTGGGCAACAGCCCGTTGAGATCTGACCCCGGAGACTCACCCGCGTTGCTTTCAACTTTTATCTTTTTGTAGTTTTGCCTCGATTTTTAGAAGCTCGTCATGCAGAATTTCCGAAATTTTTTCAGGCAGATCGCTGACCTTGTTTCCTTTTAGTTTCAGCTTCCGGTCAAAGGCATGGGTCAAAATAATTTCCTTGTTTTCAGAATCCTCGATTTCAATGTCCATGGCCAGCCGGGCACACCAGTTGTTTTGGCAGTAATATTTTTCAATGGCATCGATCTTTATCCTCATGGTCAAATCCGCATCGCCGGCGGAACCATAAGCATTCACTTTTTTAAAAATTGAACTTTTTCTCCAGAAATCGACCACGGCATCTTCGATCAGGTCAGCCGGGGATTTTGACCAAAACATGAAACTGTAATATTTCACCTGGAAAGGGGATTCCCGATAGACGATCCTTTGATCCAGGTAGGTTTGGTTGATCTCGACATCTTCGATCAGCAAAACCTTATTTAGTTTTACCGAACCGGGATTTTCAGAGTTTTCAAGGTGCAGGTCGAAATAATAGGGGCCAGCGCAGGCCCAAGCAAACAGTAAAAAGGTAACCAATAAAAAAATCCGACTCCTGGCTTTTAACACGTTGCCCTCCTTAATGAGAATCAGGGATGAATCGTGACCCTCAGTTCGAACCATCGCCGGTGGGGGTGACGGTGGCGGCCTCGACCATCAGCGCCAGGGTGCGCTCGGGAGCGCGCGGCCGGTGCTTCACCCCCTTGGGCACAACGATTCCTTGCTTTGGAGCAAGTTCCACGGTACGGTCTTCAAAATCGATAAGCAGCTTGCCTTCCACAACGTAGAAGAACTCGTCTTCCTTGTCATGCCGGTGCCAGTGGAACTCCCCTTTCAAGATGCCCAGGCGCACCAGCGAATCGTTGACCCGGCACAGGGTCTGGTTGAACCAGTCGTAGTCGCACGCCTTTTCGATGGCCTCGATGTCAATCTTCTCCAGGGCCCCGAACTTGATGTCGGTTTTGATCACATATTTCGCGTCTATATTCATACGGCCTCCTTCATAGGTTCCAACTCCATCATTTGCGGTAAGCGCCCCCGATCAGATCGTAACCAAATTGAAAACTTGCGGACCCAAGAACCATCCCCTTGGCCATCGGGTGAACGCCAGCGAATTTCCAGGACGCTCCTTCCGCGCATGACTGTATCTGGTGCCCGGTGAAAGCGATACGAACAAAACCGCTTATTCCGGAATTTGCGGGCGGAAAAATCATTTGCATGCCGGCCGATCCGGACCTGTCGATCTCGCCGGCCGGAGAACACATGGCAGCCACGCTCAACCCCTTGGCCTCGATCGAGCCCAGCCAATCGCCGTTCGCGTCCCGGCTCAACTTCACATTGCCATAACCGGCATAGTGCCCTTTGCCGCGCATGTAAGCGACGTATTTCCTGTCGGGCAGCAAAAACTCCAACGCCAGGAACGGCTTCCCCAAACCCAGGTCGCCTGCCGGGTCCGACGCGGCCCCCCGGGCGAACCATAGCGCCGCGGCGCCGTTCTCAGGCCATTGCGGCGAACGCCCGTCTATTGCAAACGTTTTCATGCGCACAATTTCAACAAATGAAATGCCCCAATCGGCGTGGGCCGGGAATTTTTCAAGATGTTCCTTTGCCCAGGAAACGTTGCCCGCGGCAAGCTCGCCGATGGTAATGAAGCGCAGGAACGAAGGGATTTTTTCCTTCACCGTCGCCGGATCGAATATCAGATAACTGACGATCTCCTCCGGCCCGGCCACAACCCATTTCGTTTGGGCGCCTGGAGGCAGGAGGGGAATTTGCGCCGGGGCGGCAACCGCCAGAAATAAAGCAAACACAAATAGAACTGATAAATAGTTCCGTTTCATTCCTTCCTCAGCGGTGCCATTGGGTCAGGCTTCGATTTTAATATTCACAAAATCTTTTACCGTCAACACCCATTATCGAGACCTGAGCCCGACCCCACATCGTTTAAGACCTCGGCGAGCGTCCTTGTACAGTCCTCCCAATGATACCATTTTATAAGGTCACGAAGTTAAGTTTCGTTCCCGGTTCTTTTTTCTTTTTTTCGCAGCGGAACGGGGATGTTGCAGAGCTCGATGCGGCCGGCCTTGAACAGAAACCATTCCTCGCTGCGGTTGCGGCGCGCTTCGACCAATTGCCGGAACGTGTCCGTATCGGTGCGCATGACCTCCAGGTCGCTGCGTTCGGCCGGCGGCACGTCGGCGGCGACGCGGATCGATTTGATCGGAACATAGTGCTCCGCCCTGTCATAGAAACCCATCGGGCCGCTCGCGCGCGGCAGCACGGACAGCAGGTCCATCCCCTGGAGCACCCGCCCGAACAGAGTGCAATTGCGGTCCAGGTGGCGCGGGACTTGGCCGATCACCACGTAGATCTCCGTGCCGCCGCCGCTGTCGCTGGTGTTGCCGCGGCCGGCGCCGACCATGCCGTAGCCGTGGGTGAGCCACATCCGGCCGCTGCCCTTGTCTCGGGCCACCGGGAAGCCGTCGCAAAAACCGACCTCTTTGGCATAGACGTCGCCGTCGGGCAGCAGGGTGAAGGGAATTTTGGCATCGATGGCGCGATCGAACTCGGCCGGCAGGTTTTTTTGGGCATGAAGGATCTGGCGCGCCTTTTGCGGATCATCGGCCGCGGGATCGCCCCATTGCACCACGTAGTTGTCCTGGACGCGGATGATCGCCAGCCCATCAAAGTAGCGCTCGCGGGTCAAGGCCTTGACGTTGGCCGCGTGCTGCGGGGCAAAGACCGGCGCCAGCTCGATGACCACCCGCCCTCCGGCCAATTCCAGATAAAGGGTGTTCTCGGGATCGAGGGCCCGCCAGTCTTCGGCCTTGGCCGCGGCCACGATCTCGGCCATGGTCATGGGTTTTTGCTGCAGCGGCTCCGTTGCTTGCATTGCCACGCCCGCTGCCGCGATCAGGCAGGAGATATATAATCCGCGCCCAACCATTTTGCATACGCGCAAGCAGGCCCGCTTGCCATTCGCTGCAATCTTCATCTTGCACTCCTTATAAATGTCAGATCTTAAAATGACGGCATCATGTAATTCAAGACTTGATCCCATCGCCGTATAATTACGTCATTCGGACTTCGACGACATCCTGAAAATGCAGGACCGCATAATAGGCCCGGACCTGGATGGAGAACAGGGCGCAATCGGATGCTGAAAGGAACTCCCGGAGAGAGGGATGCTTGCGCAGGAAAAGCTTGGCGAATTTTTCACGGCCCCGCCCGCGCAGTTCCCGTGCGCCGCCGAGGGCCGTGACACCCGTGGTTTGCTGGAAATCCATTTCGCGGTTCGAACGGTCGTCGATAAAAATGGCGACCCGCTTCCTGCTTTTCAGGTTCTTGTATTTGCTGGTCGAGCGCTTGGTGGCGAACAGGATATTTTTCAGATCGCCGCTGGCCGCGAAGGCCACAATGTTCTGGTAAGGATATGCCGTTCCCAGAGTGGCCAAAATGCCCAGCTTTTGTGCGGTCAAAAGGTCCGCGATGGTTTTGCGTAGCGCACGCGTCATTTGTTCACCCCTTGCCGGCCCTGGGATTTTCACTGCGGATCATGCTCCAGAAGGTAACCAGCGCGAAAACCTGAAAGATGAAGATCACCGCGAAGCATATCCGCAGAGCCATCCACTCCAGGCGAAGATCGCTCTCGCCATGGTAGATATCGGTCAGCGCCAAGAGGCTGACAAAAACCGCGACCAGCGAAGCGATCCCCAGGACGAATGCCATCACCGCCTGCAGCTTCTTCACCACGCCATTAAATGCCATAGCTCACTCCTTGTTCACGATCTCGCTAAAGTCACAAAGTCAGGCGTCCCCATTTCTCATTTCTAGCACCCTTGAGGTATTCAGCAACTTCCTTCCATGTAAGTTCCTCGAGCTTCATTCATTTCTCCGGACATTGAACTGTCATGATCGAAATCCTCTCCCGGCCAGCCCCTCCGCTTTGAGGATATTCAGGAAGCGCGTCGTCGAGATGTAGCGATCGGCCAGGGCACGTCCGTCGTAAAGCAGGTTGAAGACCCCATAGGCGCATGGCGCGTTTTGGGCCTCGGCCGGGGTTTTCAATTCGGTGACCGCCAATGCCAAGTTCGTTTTTTTCAGGATGGGTTTTACCTCCTCTATAAAACGGGCCACCCACGGGCACTGCCGCGAATAGAGGATGGCCAGGTCCTTGTTTTTTTCGGGCCGTCGCTTGCGGAAAGCGGGCGGCGACCCGGCCTTGAATTGCTTCATCAGCAACTGCTCATTCCCCGATTCGGCCACGACCTGGTAACCTTGCTTGATAAAGATGTCCTTGCGGGCCATGAACGACTTGTCGCTGGCCAGCACGCAAACTCCCAGCATGCCTTTCGCCTCCGCCTCGACCGCCTGAATCAGCAAGGCCCCCATCCCCTTGTGCTGAAGCGTTTTGCCGGTCGTCCACAGACAGTGGATGAACATGTATCCCTTCGCGTTTACCCCCCGCCAGCAGTATTCGCCGGGAACATATTCGATGAATCCCACGGCCCGCTTTGCGCCGGCCGGGTAAAGCAGCTTGATCTTCAATCCGTTTTCGAATTGCTGCTTCAGCCAATCGACCTTGTGAAGGAAATGCTCGTGTTTGGGATTGATAAAACAGATGGCCTGGGGATGTTCCCCGATGTTGGCTGCCGTCACATCAACCAGTTTAGTTTCCGTCATCTTGCACCTTCAATTCAAATTTCATTCCCATCATCCCGATCACGGCTTCAGAATGTCCCCTTCCTTTGCGGTTTCAACTTGTTCCTTGGTGACATGGAAACCCGCCGCCTGGAGAAAGGCGTGGAAACAATCGGGTCCCGACCCGGAATACCCGAACTTGAACATGAATTCATTCGGCAGGGTTATTTCCTGCCTCTCGCAAAGCAGCACGATCCGGCTGGGGCTCTTTGATTCCAGCCGCACCTCGAGCAGCCGGCCGCACTGGGCGGCAAGGTCGGCGGCGATCTTTCTTCCTTCCGCTTCATAGGCCATTTTTTTTCTCCTTTTATTATGCGCCCCTTTGGGCGAAGGGGATCGAGAGCACATAAACCAAGATGTAGAATAAGCTTACGGCGCCAAGGTGGATCCAGAGAGGAATCGTGCGCGCTACGGAAACGAGACCGCATCGGGCGGCGATCACGGTAGCCAGGACGATTCCGGCGATGACCGGGAAAACGGTCAGCAACAGGATATCCCGCCTAACGATCGGGCTGGCTGCCCCCCAGAGCAAGAGCAGCGTCCAACCGGCCATCAGCGCCGCGCCGATGCCCATGGCGAAACGGTACTCCAGGTTAGCGCGGGCTGCATCGCCGCCGAACAGCGCAGCGCCGATTCGCCCAGACAACATGGGGATGACGGCGAGGCCGTCGGTGACGGCGCCCACCCAAAATGCGATTCGCAGCAGGAATGTAACGGTTTCAATGGAAACGGCTGGCATCGTCTTCTCCTGAGCTATTTTCTAAATAAATTATTTTTCCTTTTTGCAATCCGTCGCCAAGTGCCCTCGCACCGTCCCCATTACTTTTCATCTTCAATCAAGCCTGTGTGAAGAACCGGGTGCAAGTCCCCGATTCTTCCCCTATTCAACTGCCGTCCGCGGATAGCTCAACAGCAAAACGGCCAGGGAGACCTCGGCCGCGCCTAGGGCGAAGTAGAGGTACTGCAGCCAGTGGCCGCCGCCGATCATGCTCACCTGCACAAAGATCCAGATCATCAGGCCGAGGCCCATGACCGCGCCGGCCAGGCCGGTGTTGGGGTGGCGGCGGAAGCTCATCGCCGTTGCCGCGGCGTGGCCGGCGCCGATGACCGCAAACAGGATGAGGCCCGGCCAGAAGAAGCTGGCAAACGGCGAATCCTTCAGCATGGAGAGGGTCATCTTAAGTGCGCGGCCGCTTGGAGAGACCATCAGCAGAACGCCGCAGGGCAGGGCGCTGATCGCCACGAACGCCTGGAGCAGCCCTTCAAGCAGGGAGATGAATGTCTTCATCACGGCCTCCGGTTTCACCCTCTATACCAGTTTTCCCGTCCGCAATCAAATCCATGCTCACATCACCCGGCCCCATCGTCCTGTCCGCCATTCCTGATTCCCGTGTTCGCTGCGTTCATTTTATCGTCCCCCTGGCGGTCCGTCAACCCACGCTGGAATAGGGCGTGGGCGCCAGAATATAGTTGGTCACCTTGGCCACGATCTGGCCGTCCTTCTCGGTCTCGGTGCGCGCCTTCAGCCACTCGGGGTCCTGCACGAAGGCGTTCCACTTGGCTCCCGCTCGGCCAGGTCCTGCCACTCCAGCAGATAGTAGAGGTTCTGGTTGCTTTCGCCGATCAGCGTGGTCCAGAAGCCGGCCTGGCGGATGCCGAGCCTCTGCCAGATTTTCAGGGTGAATGTTTCGAAACGCCGATGCAGGTCCGGCAGCTTTCCCGGCACACATTCATAGATGCGCAATTCGTGGATCATTCTTTTCAATCCTCCTTACGACCCGGTTATTTTCATGGATCCCGATTTCGCCTGTTGCCGCTTATCTCCAAGCCACAAAGTCAAGCCCCGTCCCCAAATTGCCTTCGCTTGTTCGCATCATTTGGTCCTGATCGCTTCCAGGTAATGGCCAAGATCGCGCGTTAAGGCCGCCTCCAGTTGTGCTTTGCTTAAGGTGCCGGTCTTCACGTACTGATCCCAAAGGCCTGCCGTTAATCTCGAAGCTTCGTCCGTCACGTCGAACTCGGCAAGGGGAACGGCGATGGCCCAGAAGAAAGCCTGACCGGACAGATTCAGTCCGGGCTGAGCGAACTCGATTTCCTGCCCGAATGGACATCCGTACATGGAGCCTAGGCGAGGCTTCATGGCTGCCTGCTCATCGGCGATGTTTGTCTTGGCCATGATGACGTTCTGCCAGGGTTTGAGCGGGATATCGGCATATACCAGGCTCGGGTCATACGGGGTCCAGGCGTTCTGGTCGAAGTATTCCAAAATGCGGTGCATCTCAAAGCGGCGGGAGATGGTCGGAAGCGTCGCGATAGACCTGCAGGGGATCTGCCGCGCCCGCATCAGGGCGCAGGCCAGGTTGGCATTGGCGGTGCAGATGGTGTTCTGGCCGCTTTCCAGAATGCTTGCCGCATCAAGGCTCATGGGCTGCCCACGCCGCTGCATCCGGCGAATGAACTCCTGGATGTTGGCGGCATAGTCCCGCGCCGTTCCTGTCGCCGGCCAGAGCTTGCCTGCCAGCTCCACGATTTGCCTGCTGTCAGCCTGCACACACGGGGAGGCGACGCGGAACGTCTCCGGCACAGCGTGGTCTGGCACGATCACCTTCGGGGCAATCAGGACGACAGAGGACCACTCGACCGTGACTTCCTGGTCCTTGCTGACATCCAGCTTCAGAACGACGAAGGCGTTGCCATCGTTCCGCACGTGAACTCGGCATGTGCATAGAACCGTCTTCGGCTTCGTGTTCAAACAGTAGAAAACCGGAGCCTGGCTGTCGCTGAGCTGCGGCATTGGCAGCCGCACCTCGTACGACCCAGCCCATTGAGCCTTCAGGTTCACTCCCCCCATGGCCCCCGCCAGGCCACTGCCCCGCATGGTCCGGGCAGGAACTGCCGCCTCAACCGCTCGGATTGCCTCCGGGACGCCGACATCGGCCGCTGCGCTCACCAATACGCCTGCCGCCGTGTCCCTTACTGGTCTGTCGTGCCCGCACCCCGCAGTCGCCAGAACAACCAGACCCGCCAAGCATGCA
Source organism: Candidatus Aminicenantes bacterium (assembly GCA_026393795.1). Taxonomy (NCBI): domain Bacteria; phylum Candidatus Aminicenantota; species Candidatus Aminicenantota bacterium. The sequence goes on from JAPKZL010000028.1 coordinate 19,932, forward strand.
CCCATCCCTACGATTCGAGGCATCCGTTTCATTGTTTTCCCTCCTGTCATGAAAACAGGGACGGTACTTGTAAATATGTATTTAACCATGAATTAAACCGAAAATCCCTCATTAAAAAAACTATCTTGGAAAGAATTCTGATCAATGTATA